>DAAL01000023.1:2390-20457 GCA_001701065.1 Bacteroidales bacterium GP4 | reverse complement strand
TTAAATGTTAAAATCACAAAAATACTTGCATTTTGTGCAATAATGCACTATCTTTGCATAAATTCATTGCAAAAACTTAAAAACTATGAAGCGCACTAAGAAATTCAATCAAGAATGGGCTGAGGCAATTGCTCTCCTGCCCCAAAATCTTCAACAGTCGATAACCGAAGCTATCCGCAGCTACCAGAATGACGGCATTGTCCCCACGGGACTGCATCCTGTGGCGCAGGCTCTGTTCATTGTGATAAAACCTACTATCGACACACGCGCCCGACGTTCAGCCTACCAAAAGGAACGCCGTCAGCGACGTAACACTTCATGTATCCGCGTTGCCCAGCATAAGCCGGTCGTGATTCCCGAAACCCCGAAGGCTGCCGAACCGCAGCCCCCTGTGCTCCTGCCTGAACCCATAAAGGACACCATCGCTGAGAAGCGGTTGGCTCCGCCGCGCCAATCAAACCGCTTCCTGCGTCAGGTGGAAAATGCCCGACATGCCGCTTGCCACCGAAAACGGCATAAAAATACGGGGTCACGAAGGGAATAATCCCCCCATAACCCCGAGGCACACATTTTTGCTATGTTATAGTTTCTTGGAAAAATCTAAAACAGATAAGCGGCGGTGACTGTCCAGAATCGGTCCTTGCCGTTCCAGTCGGAACTTTTAGCGTCGCTGTCGTTGACAGCCGATTTGGTGAGTCCTATACCGTAGGATGCTCCTACTTGCAGATGCTTCAGCAGAGTGACACCGAAACCGAAATTCCATGCGAAGTCAAACTTCTTGTTGCGTACATTGTTGAAGAACTCCTTGCTGGTGAGGAAATCAAATTCCGGACCGGTGGCAAGATAGGGACGGACGATGTTGTTGATAACGGGAATGTTGATGTTCCACTTCAAGTTGACTGGAACAGCTATATAATCGCGTTTCATTTCGATTACCTCTTCTCCGTTGTGGAATTTTCCGTTGCGGCGAGCGTACATAACCGACGCATCCATGCCCACTCCTATAATAGGTACGGTGAACTCTGCCATCAAACCGCCTGTGAAGCCGGTGCGGTTGTCGCTGTCGAACAAGTCGGAGCTGAAATGCATCTCATTGGTGGTTATACCTAATCTCGGTCCTATGCGGAACTGGGCTGATGCCGGCACGACTGTGCCTAACACAACCAATGAAATCACTAATAGACGTTTGAATAATTTCATATAATAATCATTTTTGGTTATCGTTAAAATCGATTCATTGAAATTTTGTGCAAATATAGTCGTTTAATCTGAATTTACATCTCATAATGTGAAAAAATGACAAATTCCTTTCTTTATAACATCAAAATACCGGAAATGGATGTATAAAAAGAGATAAAATGAGTAAATTTGCAAATTGAACTGATTTAAATCGTCGGTTTGAGTCGGTTCCGATTTTAACAAGTTGAAATAAGTTCATTAAATCCAAAAATGTAATTATGTATAAAAACGGCGGATCTTTCTTTAGTGTCATTCCTCCGGTGACAAAGAATCTTATCATAATCAACTTCATCATCTGGCTTGCCATGATGCTGTTCCCGGCTAAGATAGGTGACTGGGTGATGCATTATTGCGGGCTGCACTATTTCGAGGCAAGCGATTTCAATCTTGCGCAGGTGTTCACTTACATGTTTGTCCATTCCACTGACGGCATCGCGCACCTGTTTTTCAATATGTTCACCCTGTTCATGTTTGGTATCACGCTTGAACGTGTCCTCGGCGCGAAACGCTATCTGTTTTTCTACTTGTCGTGCGGCATAGGCGCAGCCATAGTCCAGGAGATTGTGTGGTACTTCTGTTGGGAAAGCATTTTTGTGAAACCCATAGCCAATCTCAACGGAATAAGCCTGGCTGATGCCAAGGAGGCTATTCAGCAGGCGGTGAACATGGGGCGCGACCTTCCCTTCCTGAACAGTCTTGTGACAGTGGGAGCCTCTGGGGCTATATACGGCGTGCTTCTTGCGTTCGGAATGATTTTCCCTAACCGTCCGTTGTATCTCATGTTTATCCCGGTGCCCATCAAGGCGAAGTGGATGGTGATAGGCTACGGACTCATCGAGCTTGCCCTCGGTCTTGCTTCGGCTCGTGACGGAGTGGCGCATTTCGCTCACTTGGGAGGTATGATATTCGGATTCTTCATCCTCTGGTACTGGAAACGTAACGGCACAATCAACCGAAATGGATATTATTGAGAACTTAAAATTCCAGTGGCGATCAGGCTCCATGTTGATAAAGATTATATTTATTAATGTGGGGGTGTTCGTGCTGCTGCATCTCATCGGGCTTGTGCTTTCCTTCACTCCCTTCCGAGGCGAAGGATTCCTGCACTGGATCGAGTTGCCATCGGCTTTAGAAGCGTTTATCCGGCAGCCGTGGAGCGTGGTCACCTACATGTTCTCGCAGTACGCATTCTTCCATCTGCTGTTCAACATGCTGTGGCTTTACTGGTTCGGTGTGATATTCCTGTTTTCTGACAGCGGTAAACGCCTTCTTGCTCTGTACCTTTACGGCGGAGTGGGGGGCGCGTTGCTTTTCATGGCGGCGTATAACTTTATGGGCGATTACGGGTGGCTCATCGGCTCGTCGGCATCGGTCATAGCCGTGGTTATGGCTACGGCAATAATGCATCCCGACTATAAGATGGGCATCCTTTTCCTTGGCGAGATTTCGTTGAAGTGGATAGCCATAGTGACCATAGCCATTGACCTGATGAGTGTGTCGGGAGCCAACGGCGGCGGACACATAGCCCATGTGGGAGGTGCCGTTGTGGGTGCTGTGTATGCCGTGATGCTTAAAAAAGGTATTGACATTACGCGTCCATTCAACTCCTTGGTGGACGGAACGGTCAACCTGTTCAGCCGCCTTGTGCATCCGCGCAGGGAGGAGAAAGCTCGTCCTTTCGATTACACCCGTTACCGCAAGGCTTCATCGGCTCCGCCCCGTAACTCCTTTGGTTCGGGAAAAGCGTCGGCTAAGCCGGAGTTTGACGAGGATAAGCTCAATTCTATACTTGAGAAAATCAAGAAGTCGGGCTATGGCGCACTGACCGCCGAGGAGAAAAAGATATTGTTTGACGAAAGCCGTAGAATAAAATAATGGGAGTACTGGCTAAATTGGGAAAATTCGGATGGTTTACGGTCAATGCTTTTATAAGTTTTTGCACCATCCTGTCAGCGTACATCGGTTATGTTGACCCCCATTCATTTGCTTTTCTGCAGGTTATAGGCATGACATTCCCCTTTTGGGTAGCTCTTTTGCTTGTGCTTTTTGTGGTTGACCTGTTTGTGGCGCGGCGCATGACGCTGATGTTGCTTACCACAATAGTGATATGCCTGAAACCGTTCCTTGTGTATTATCCGCTGAACATAGGGACAGTGGAGCTTACCCCGGCTGACAGCAGCCGCACGTTCAAGGTGCTTACCTATAATGTGTTCGGCTTCCGTGACCGCACTTCGGCAGGTGATTCGCCTGTGCATCCCACTTATGAGTTTATACTTGATTCCAATCCTGACATATTGTGTCTTCAGGAAGCCGAAGTGTCGTTTCGTCATCCTTCCGGACCTTATAAGGAGCAGATGGATTCCATCAACCGCCGCTATCCTTATATTGTCAACGATAAGAGCGACGGCGATCTTCTGCTGTCCTTGATCCGCCCTCACCCTGAAAGCNNAATACCCCGCCGAAGCCATTCCCACGCCTCAACCCAAATGGGGTTCGGGACGTTTCAGTGCTTACCGTCTTGAAGTGGAGGGACATCAGCTGCATGTGATAAACTGCCACCTGCAGTCGATAGGGCTGACTCCGGAGGACAAGCAGCTTTACAAGGAACTTACCAACCGTGAGATAAAGAACACCAAAACCGAGCTAAAAGAGGCACGGCGATGGATTCTCCCCAAGCTCTCCGAAGCTTTCAGGGTGAGGGCGGATCAAGCCGTTATGCTCAAGCACGTGGTGGACTCGCTTGGAGGAAATGTGATCCTGGTGGGCGATTTCAATGACGTGCCCGGCAATTACGCTTACCGCACCATACGCAGCGCAGGGCTTAAGGACGCTTATTCCGATGTGGCGTTTTTCCCCACATTCACTTATAATGACAACCGTTTCTACTTCCGCATTGACCACATCCTTTATAAAGGTGACATGAAGGCGGTGAGGGTGAAGCGGGGAAACAACCGATCGTCGGACCACTATCCTCTTCTCGCCACATTTCTTTGGGAATAAACTATGTAACCAATTATATATCTGACTATATGAATAAAATAATTTTAACCGGTGCTGTCGCCGCCATGGTTGCCGCGACGCATCTAACTTCGATGGGAGCTATGCCGGCACAACGAACTAATCCATTCATGACGGAATACTCTACCAAGTACGAGATTCCCCCTTACGAGTCAATAACCTACGATGACTATATTCCTGCTTTCAAGGAGGGTATAGCACGTCAGAAGAAAGCTATTGACGCTATTGTCAACAATCCCGAAGAACCTACTCTGGAGAATACCATTGTGGCTCTCGCCCACAGCGGTGACCTCCTTGAAAAAGTGGAGATGGTGTTCTTCAATCTTGACGAGTCCAACAACACTCCTGAGATGACTGCGCTCGGGGCTGAGATATATCCTATGGTGTCAGCCCATTCCGATGAGATAGCCATGAACGAAGGGCTGTTCGGACGCATCAAGAAAATTTACGACAACCGCAACAAGAAAAACTACACCAAGGCACAGCTTCGCCTTATCGAGGAAAGCTACAAGAACATGGTGAGAAGGGGCGCGCTGCTCGATGCCGCTAAGAAGGAAGAGCTTAAAGCGATAAACACTCAGCTTGCCGACCTTTACTTGAAGTTTAACCAGAACCTGCTTAACGCCACCAACGCTTTCAGCATCGTTGTGGAAAATGCCGATGAACTTGCCGGACTTCCTGCGACAAGTGTGGGCGTGGCATCGGCTGAGGCTGCAAAGCGTGGTCTTGACGGAAAGTGGGTGTTCACTCTTCATGCGCCAAGCCGTTTGCCGTTGCTGCAGTATGCTGACAATCGTGCTTTACGCGAGAAGATGTACACCGGTTACACTACTCTTGCGTCATCAGGCGAATACAACAATTATCCTGTCATAGCCGACATCCTTAAGGCTCGTGCCAAGAAGGCGCATCTGCTTGGATTTAACACTTATGCCGACTATATGACCGAAAATGTAATGGCTAAGAACGTTAAGAACGCCGAAGAACTTCTCATGCAGATATGGAAGCCCGCTATAGCCAAGGTGGCTGAGGAAGTGGCTGAGATGCAGGACCTCAGCAACCGTGAAGGCAACACCTTCAAGATTGCCCCCTGGGACTATTATTACTATGCCGAGAAGGTGAGAAAAGAGAAATATCAGCTTGACGAAAACGAAGTGCGCCAGTACTTCCACGTGGACAGTGTGCGTAAAGGTATCTTCGAGATGGCGCATCGTCTTTACGGAGTGACATTCACTGAAATTCCCGATGCTCCCAAATATGACCCGGAAGTGACTGTATATGACGTTACTGACGCTGACGGAAAGCATGTGGCTGTGTACATGACTGACTATTTCACCCGTGCAAGCAAGCGTCAGGGCGCATGGATGACCGAGGTTAAGAGCTCATTTGTGCCTGACGAAGGCGAGGCTGTTCGCCCTATCGTGATAAACGTATGTAACTTTACTCATCCTACCGCCGACACTCCTTCGCTGCTCACTATCGATGATGTTGAGACCATGTTCCATGAATTCGGACACGGACTGCACGGAATGTTGTCGCGCGCCAAGTACAAAGCACAGAGCGGCACCAACGTGGACCGTGACTTTGTGGAGCTTCCTTCGCAGATTCACGAGCACTGGGCGTTTGAGCCGGAGCTGCTGAAAGTCTATGCTCACCATTATAAGACCGGAGAGGTAATTCCTGACGCTCTTATCGAGAAACTTCAGAAAGCCGCTACCCACAATCAGGGCTTTGCCACTACTGAACTCGCCGGTGCCGCGCTCCTCGACCTCAAGTGGGGACAACTCACTGACACTGAGAATGTGGACATCGAGGGCTTTGAAGCCAAGGTGGCAGCTGACCTTAGCATGCCTTCGGAAGTCCAGTACCGTTACCGCAGTCCTTATTTTAAGCACATCTTCGGTAGTGACGGATATGCTTCGGGCTATTACACTTACCTGTGGGCTGAGGTGCTTGACACTGACGGCTTCGAACTGTTCAAGGAGAAGGGCATATTTGACCCGGCTACCGCTAAGTCGTTCAAGGAAAACGTGCTTGAGATGGGCGGCAGCGAGGATCCTATGGAGCTTTATGTCAAGTTCCGCGGCAAAAAGCCCACTCCCGAGGCTCTGTTGCGTAACCGTGGCTTGATCAACGAGCCTGCCCAACCGGGTAAATTAAATACCCCCGAGGGGAAATAGGATGAAACGTCTAAGCGAAGAGGAGCTTGCGCGGTATAAGCGCAATATAAAGCTTGATGAGATCGGTGAATCCGGTCAGATGAAACTTCGTGACGCTAAAGTATTGGTAGTAGGCACCGGCGGTTTAGGCTCGCCGGTTGCCTACTATCTTGCTTCTTGCGGGGTGGGAACGATAGGGCTTATCGACGGTGATGTCGTGGACAGCAGTAATCTGCAGCGTCAGATTCTGCACCGCACCTGCGACATAGGCAGAAAGAAAGTGGACTCGGCTGCCGAGAAACTTATTGAGCTTAATCCTAATATCACCGTGGAAAAGCATGACTGCTGGCTTACTGCCGACAATGTGGGCGATACGATTGCGCCCTACGATTTTGTGGTGGATGCTACTGACAGCGGAATGACCAAGCTGCTTATAAACGACGCTTGCGTAGCCGCTGGCAAGACGTTTTCCTACGGTGGCGTGTACCGTTACAGCGGAATCACATTCACTCACCTTCCGGGCACAGCCCATTACCGCACATTCTTTCCCGTCAGTGAAGGCGCACTGCCTTCACGCTCACAGAACGGCATTCTTGGGGTGGTGCCGGGAATCCTTGGCTCCATCCAGGCTACTGAAGCTATTAAATACATCACAGGCATAGGCACATTGCTAACTGACAGGATGCTGCGCTTCAACGCCTTGGACATGACATTTGACATTTTCAAAATTTAGGCACATTGTAATCATGGTTAACCGTATATCTATTATCTTATTGGCATTATGCATGTTAGGCAGCGTCGATGCCGCCGATTACGCTTTCAGGGACAAGTCGTTGAGCGACGATGCCCGCATTGACAGCCTTATGGCTATCCTTACTCTTGACGAAAAGATACATCTGCTGTCGACCGACCTGGGCGTTGAACGGCTCGGAATACCTCAGTGCGGGCATTTCGAGGGTCTGCACGGGCTTACACTCGGCGGTCCCGCCATGTGGGGCGGCAGAGAAAAAGGTGAGGACGGTAAAGTTGTTCCCACTGATTCCTATACCACCATTTTTCCGCAGTCCTATGGGCTTGGTGCAACATGGAGCCCCGAACTTGTGAGAAAAGTGGGCGAGGTGACCGCTGCCGAGGCGAGATATTACTTCAACACCGGCGACGGACGCAGAAAAGCTCTCGTGATGCGCGCTCCCAATGCCGACCTTGCACGTGACCCTCGTTGGGGAAGAACCGAGGAAAGTTTCGGTGAGGATCCTTGCCTGACAGCTGCCCTTACTGTAGCCCATGTGAAAGGTTTGCAGGGCGATGACCCCGATTGCTGGGCTGCGGCTTCGCTGATGAAGCATTTTCTTGCCAACAGCAACGAGGACGGGCGTGACAGCACATCATCCGACTTTGACAACCGTCTTTTCTACGAATACTATTCTTATCCCTTCTATAAGGGAATAACCGAAGGCGGCAGCAGTTCCTACATGGCTGCCTATAACGGCTGGAACGGGACTCCCATGGTGATTCATCCCTGCCTTGATGAGGTGACTCGCAAGAAGTGGGGCACTGACGGCATCATATGCACTGACGGTGGCGCGTTGCGGCTTCTTGTGGATGCACATAAGTCGTTTCCCTCGCTTAAAGAGGGTGCTTCGGCGGTGGTGAAAGCATCGGTAGGGCAGTTCCTGGACAATTATGAATCTTATGTGAGGGAAGCGTTGGCCGACGGGACTCTGACGGAAAAGGATATTGACAAAGCTATCCGGGGCAATATTTATGTTGCGCTTAAGCTTGGATTGCTTGACGCTGACCAAAGCTCCATTCCCTACAACAAAGTGGGCGACGAGGCTCCTTATCTTTCGGCGGAAACAATGTCGCTGGTTCGTGACGTTACGGCTAAGTCAGTGGTTCTGTTAAAGAACGCAGCCGATGGCGACGGCAACAGTTTATTGCCGCTTGATGCCGCCAAGGTTAAGAAGATAGCCGTGATAAGTCAATACGCCGATAAGATAGTGCAAGACTGGTACAGCGGAACTCCTGCTTACGAAGTCACTATACTTGACGGTATAAGGAACGCCGTGGGAAACGATGTGGAGATAGTCTATGTGCCTGACAACAGCATGGGCGAAGCGGAAAAAGCCGCCGCTGATGCCGATGTGGCTATAGTGTGCGTGGGTAATCATCCCTTTGGCACACGCACCGACTGGAAATTCTGTCCGGTGCCGAGCGACGGACGTGAAGCGGTTGACCGCAAGTCGTTGATGCTCCCTGACGAGGATATGCTGCGCCTTGTGCATAAAGCCAATCCCAACACGGTGCTGGTGCTTGTGAGCAGTTTCCCTTACGCTATCAACTGGAGCAATGAGCATCTGCCTTCAATCCTGCATGTGACCCATTGCAGCCAGGAGCAGGGGAACGGTGTTGCCGATGTTCTTTTCGGTAAGGAAAATCCGGCGGGACGCACAGTGCAGACATGGGTGAGCGACATTACTGAACTGCCTGCAATGATGGACTACGACATCCGTAACGGACGCACTTATATGTACTACAGTGGCGAGCCTTTGTATCCGTTCGGCTACGGACTGAGCTATACCACCTTCGATTATTCTGACCTTAAGCCGATTAAAGTCGCCGATGATTCCTTAAAAGTGGAGTTTAAGATAACCAATACCGGTAAAGTAGCCGGCGATGAGGTAGCGCAGGTCTATGTAAGCTATCCTTCGTCGCAAGTGAGCCGTCCCATAAAGCAGTTGAGAGGGTTCAAGCGTGTCAACATTGGCGCAGGTGAAAGCGAAATCGTTGAGATTGTGATTCCGAAACGTGATTTGGGTTACTGGAGTGACGATGCTGATGACTTCATAGTGGAGCCGGGCACTGTCAAAGTGATGGTGGGCGCGTCCTCAGCCGATATTCGCCTTAGCCGTGACGTAAAAATATAGCGTTCCATTTCGGCGTAAACGTAAAAAAGCGGAATCCTGTTGGGTTCCGCTTTTTATGTTTTGATATGGAGAGCGTTTTATTTATTAGGTGCCTGTTTGGGCTGACGATTATCGCCGTGTCCGTGTCCGTTCTTGTGGTGTCTACCGTCGAAACGGTCCTTGCCGTGGCGCATATCGCCTTTGTGTCCGTCTTTTACCATCTTGCCTGAAGGAGTCGAAATCACAATGTTTTCAAGATAAACCACGTACTGCTCGGGAGTAAGGATTTCTTTTATTTCATTGAGGTTCTGGCGTTTCTGTGCCATGCGGATAGAGTCGCCCTGCTTGAATTTACGGTCACGAGCCTCAATGCGCTGTTTGGCGGCTTCTTTACGCTGCTTGGCTTCGGTGCTGCGTTTTTCGCACAGTGCTTTTATCTTGGTTTTCTGGGCATCTGACAGGGTTATGCCTTCGAAGCATCTTGCGTTAGCGTCACACTGTTGCTTGCCGCATTCGCCTTTTTGGTAAGGACATTCCGATTTAGGAGTCTCGCACTTGCTGGGGTTCACGAGTGATTGTGCAAAAGCGTTCATTCCAAATAAAGATGCAGTGATGACGGCTGCGCTTACAAATAAATTTTTCATAATTCTAATAGAGTTAAATATTTATGTTTTCGTTTTGTTGATTCTTTGACTTGAATAACAAACGAGAGTTTAGTATCGTTACAGTGTTTAACTATACTTTAACAAAAGGACGGCGAATCGGGTGATTCGTCGTCCTTTTTTATGTTAATATATGTATATCCGTTACATATTGTTATTAACGTATGCGGTCATAACTCTTAAGAAGTTTCTCGTCATGATTGATTCTTACTCGTGCCCACACCGCGAATATCAGCGCAACGCCTGAATAGATGTATTCAAGATGGCAGCCCACGATAGCCGCTATCACTGCTGCAACGACAATGTAGAGTATACCGAATAGATTCACCATTTTCTGCAGCCTGAAATTCTTGTATAGGAATATGTCCAGGAACAGGTTGACGGCGGCGAGGATAAGGATAATAAAGATGGGAAGGACATCTATGGCGTGGATAGCACGTGAGGTTATTGGTGCCGGATCGCCATCGGCGTAGCCGACTTCGAAGCCTATGGGGAGTATTGCGCCAAGCACCATCATTACTCCCGCGATGAATAAAAATACACTTTGCCAACGGTTTATTACCATGATAAATGAATTAAGAGGGTGTTAAACAAGTTTATTACTGCAAATCTACTACTTTTTTATAACATAGCGAAACAAAATCATCAGAATGATACAGGACGCTACGGCTTGGAATAGTATTTTATGTCAGGAGATAATACCTTTTTTAGGTCATCAAATCCCTTTATTCTCAAGCTTTTTAAACTTTCTAAAAGATTCTTTTCTTCTTCTTTCCCGTTATGTTCCAACGGTTTGTCATAAACTAAACGTGCGTTTAGTTTGCCATTGTCGATAAACCAATCGACATACACAGCCAATGGTCTTGGTCCATCACATTTTTTCTCGTCATACCTATAATTCAGGGCTTTACAGGCAAAATAAACAGTCTGTGATTCAGCAAATTCTTTAATGGGCTGTAGTTTTTCTAAACAAGATTTTTGGGTCAGATTATCATTGTCATTTTCAATATTCAAAATATAATTAGCGACACCTGAGTTATTGATAATTTGACCCTCTACTGTGCTGTTTCTCTTATTTTCAGGCAAATTTATCCCTGCAAAAACATCATGTTTTTGTTTATCGGTAAGCTCTATAATGTCCGATTTGTCGCCGCTTAACTTATTTACTAATTCAAACTTCCATCCTAACTTAATTGAATGTTTTTGGGTTCTTCCAAAGCCATCGAAATAGACAAGATAATCAGCACTGAGTTCCTTTTGTATGGAAAGTGTACACTTCTTAATAATATCGGAAGCATCTTCACCGAAAATTTCTTTTGCTCTGGTAAGTGAAATCTTATTCTCTAAAAAATCGGTATTCTCTTTTTTTACCGATATTTTTAATTCGATTACCTCCCCTTTATCATCAATACCTTTTATGTACACGTCAGTTTTGCATTCGCCTTTCGTTGGGCGAGGTTTACCGCATAGTGTCACTTGGTATTTTTTGTCTTTAAAATAGAAAAATGACCCTTTAGGGAATAGTTCTTTTATGCGATTTTCTGCATCAATAAAGTCCGGCATATTATAATAAATCTTTGAGTGGAACGTTTAACGCTTTTGCTATTTTATCAGCAATTTTTAATGACACATTTCTCCTGCCCTTCTCAATGTCAGGTAAATATGTCCTGTCGATATCAGCCATATTGGCTAATGCTTCCTGTGACATCTTTAGAGAGATTCTTCTCTCCATCACATTTTTACCAAATAGTTCATTTATGTCCATAATATTGCAAATTTAGGTGGTTGTAGACAATCGTGCAACGGACTATTGTCTACAACAAGCAATATATGGAATCGGTTGATTACTGATTCAAAAGATTATACTAATCCGGAAGGTCAAATAAGGAAAGTTGTCTCTCAGTCAATGTTCTCTTAATCTGTAACGCTACATGGTAAGCCAAATTGACAGGGACGGCGTTGCCAATCATTTTGTAGGCATAGTTTACATCATCGTATATGAATTTGAAATCATCGGGGAAGCTTTGTACACGCGCAACTTCTCGGACAGTCATTCTGCGGTAAAGATGTTCGCTTCCTTCCACAAACTTCTGAAGGTTTTTTTCAACCTTAATCATCTTTGGGGCTTGAGGGTGCAATTGGCACTGTCTTCCGCTGGCTTGGACGGTGAAACCCGGTTCATCCCATGACCGCACTCTGTTGCGCGACATGAATATGGGAGAATATGTCCCTGTGAAATATTCATTATTGGGAACTGCGCAGGCATCCCCGTTGGTCTTGTTCTTTTCGCGCGCAGGAATCGCTGAATACTGCAAGTCCCAGATGCTTTCTCGCAAAGTAGGTTTATGCCTCAAAGGCGTGGGATATCGGAAATCATGTATATTAAGGTCCTTGCGGAATCCGATATAAAACACACGGTCACGGTCCTCCGGCACATCGTAATCATTGGCGTTCAACATCTTCAGATTAACGTCATATCCGGCGTCGTCAAACATTTTCATGAAACCTGTCACGGCTTCGGAATGACGTTTTGCCAGCATTCCTGACACGTTTTCCGCTACAAAAAACAATGGCTGTTTATCGCGCAATATACGTATATATTCATAAAAAAGCTGTCCTCGTGCATCCTCTATACCTTTCAAAGATCCGGCTTCGCTCCATGACTGGCAGGGAGGGCCGCCTATTATACCCATGGCATCGTCGGGAAATTCCGATGAAGGGATATTACGGATATCTCCTTCTATCAGATTCACGTCGGGAAAATTTGCCCTGTAAGTAGGACAAATCTTGGAATCAAACTCATTTGCGGTAACAGTTATGAATCCGGCTTTGTGAAAACCCAGATCCAATCCACCGGCACCGGAAAAAAGACTAATCAGTTTCATCATTATGATATAAGATTATTTTATGCTCCCGCAATGAATAAAAATACACTTTGCCAACGGTTTATTACCATGATAAATGAATTAAGAGGGTGTTAAACAAGTTTATTACTGCAAATCTACTACTTTTTTATAACATAGCGAAACTTTTCGGTCAGAATAGTGCGATAAAATAATGTCAAAAAGCAGGAAAAAATCATGAAAAAATTGATGCTACTTTCAAAATTTAATCCTATATTTGCGACATAATAAATTCATCTTTTAAGTTAATTAAGATATGGATATTAACAATATCATGACTGCCCTTGAGGCAAAACACCCGGGAGAGAAGGAATATCTCCAGGCTGTGAAAGAAGTACTTCTTTCAGTTAATGACGTTTATAACAAGCATCCTGAATTTGAAAAGGCGCGGATTATAGAACGTATGGTTGAACCGGATAAAATCGTAACTTTCCGTGTTACATGGATTGACGATAAAGGCGAAGTCCAGACCAACCTTGGTTATCGCGTGCAATTCAACAATGCCATCGGCCCGTACAAGGGCGGCATAAGGTTCCATGCTTCAGTTAACCTTTCTATTTTGAAATTCTTAGGCTTCGAGCAGACATTCAAGAATGCATTGACCACACTTCCCATGGGCGGAGGTAAAGGCGGTTCCGATTTCTCGCCGAGAGGAAAGAGCGATCGTGAAATCATGCGTTTCTGTCAGGCGTTTATCCTCGGATTGTGGAAGAATCTCGGTCCTGACCGCGATGTTCCCGCCGGCGACATAGGTGTAGGCGGCCGTGAGGTGGGATATATGTTCGGAATGTATAAGAAATTGATGGACGAGCACACCGGAACATTTACCGGCAAGGGACTTGAATTCGGCGGTTCGCGCATCCGTCCTGAAGCTACCGGTTACGGTGCCATCTACTTTGTAAGCGATATGCTTGCACGTAAGGGCGAGACTATTGAAGGCAAGACTGTGGCTATATCAGGTTTCGGCAACGTAGCATGGGGCGCAGCCCTTAAAGCTACCGAACTCGGTGCCAAGGTAGTCACCATCTCCGGTCCTGACGGATATGTTTATGATCCTGACGGAATTTCGGGCGATAAAATCGACTACATGCTTGAATTGCGTGCATCGGGCAATGACGTGGTTGAGCCTTATGTGGAGAAATATCCCAACGCAACTTTCTTCCCCGGACGCAAACCTTGGGAACAGAAGGTGGACATAGCATTGCCCTGCGCTACTCAGAACGAGCTTAACGGCGACGATGCCAAGCAGCTTGTTGACAACAAGGTGAGCCTTGTAGCCGAAGTCTCCAACATGGGCTGTACTCCCGAGGCTATCGACCACTTTGTGGAAACCCGCACCAACTATGCTCCCGGCAAGGCTGTCAACGCCGGCGGTGTTGCGACATCAGGTCTTGAGATGAGCCAGAATGCCATGCATCTGACCTGGAGCGAACAGGAAGTGGACGAGAAGCTGCACGGTATCATGCATGACATCCATGAGCAATGTGTGAAATACGGCACAGAACCTGACGGTTACATCAATTACATGAAGGGCGCTAACATAGCCGGCTTCATGAAGGTGGCTCATGCCATGATGGGACAAGGTATTATCTAAGAGAGAAACTTTGTTTAGTTGTATTTGTATTTGTGGTTTGTGCTGTCCTGCCTGTGAAGGTGTAGGGCAGTACTTTTTTTATAGGCATACCAACAATTAGGTATATTCACTTCTACAGCGCAACTATCAGTCAAACTTAATACTTAATACCTCGTACTTAATACCAAAATTATTACCTTTGCACCCGGAAAATCATTAAATAACAAAGAGATGTTACAACCGGAACTAAAATTAAGACGCGATAAGATACGTGTCTTGATGGCTCAACAAGAGATTGATGCCGCTCTTATCACTTGCAATGTAAACTTGATTTATACGTACGGACGCGTTGTCAGCGGCTATCTGTATTTACCATTGAATGCTCCGGCACGCTTATTTATCAAACGTCCTAATAATATTGAAGGAGAACATATACATTCTATCCGTAAGCCGGAACAATTGCCCGATTTATTGAAAGAGTGCGGTCTACCTTTGCCTGCGAAATTGATGTTGGAGGGAGACGAACTTTCTTATACGGAGTATACCCGTCTGGCAGCTTGCTTCCCAGAAACTACTGTTGTGAATGGTACTCCCCTGATCCGTAAGGCACGTAGTGTAAAGACAAATATTGAAATTGAAATGTTCCGTCGTTCGGGTATTGCTCATACGAAGGCTTATGAACAGATTCCTTCTGTGTATCGACCGGGAATGACAGATCGTCAGTTGTCTATTGAAATAGAACGCTTGATGCGTTTGGAAGGTTGTCTGGGTATTTTCCGTACATTTGGTCAGAGTATGGAGATATTTATGGGTAGCTTGCTGGCGGGAGATAATGCCACTGCTCCTGCACCTTATGACTTTGCTTTAGGTGGTGAAGGACTTGATCCGTCTATACCTATCGGTGCAAATGGTGCACTGTTACAACCCGGTCAGAGTTTTATGGTTGATATGGGTGGAAACTTCTATGGATACATGGGTGATATGAGCCGAGTATTCTCTATCGGTAAGTTACCGGAGAAGGCTTATGCTGCGCATCAAACATGTCTGGATGTACAGGCAGCTGTGATTGAAAAGGCAAAACCGGGTGCTGTTTGCGAAGATCTCTATAATACAGCTATTGATATCGTAACGAAAGCCGGATTTGCCGATTACTTTATGGGAGTAGGACAGAAGGCGAAATTTATTGGTCATGGCATTGGCTTGGAAATCAACGAAGCTCCTGTACTGGCTCCGCGTATGAAGCAGGAATTAGAACCGGGTATGGTATTTGCCCTCGAACCCAAAATCGTATTGCCGGGTGTCGGCCCCCTGGGTATTGAAAACTCATGGGTAGTGACGGCAGACGGGGTAGAGAAGTTGACACTGTGCAAGGAAGAGATTATAGAAATGTAGAAATAATGATTAGTTGTTAGTGATAAGTGATTAATGTTATGCTTACAATTTATCACTAACAACTAATCACTTATTTTCACTCTCCTTCGTAATACTCACACAAGAAATATCGTGCAATGAAGTCCCAATTATCGTGCAATACTTCTTTTCCACCAGGGAAGGGAAGTTGCATATCAGGAAGCAGCCCTTTTGCCATACCATACTTCAGGAGATCAAAGGGGCAGGTACCCGGATAAGTGAATAATTTGTATCCTTTGGCAGCTGCCTTTTCTGCATTATAAGTCGGATTGCGTGGATCGCAGAAGCAATAAGAAACATTAGAGGCTATCAGCATACCTTTGGCATTGGCATAGATCACAAAGTTTCTTTCATCTCTTAATTCTGGTAACAGACTTTCATTTTTATCTTCCCATTTTAGTTCTTCCACAAAGAAACGGCGTAATTCATCGTAGGTGGTAAAATAAAGCAGTGGTTCTCCTTTGCTGTATGACAAGCAGTTCTCCACATCTTTTTTAAGTGTCATTCCGGGAGTGATTTCGGGAAGTGGTACTAATGGCATTTCCAGTAAATCAAGTCCCATTACCCAAATGGGAGAAGACGGCTCATCGCAGATGGGAGCTTCTTCAAAGGCGGTATCCATCACATCATATACCTTTTGGCTGAATTCTATCAGGTCAGAATCATGAGGATTCTGGATAATAACTTCGTCCTCTTCGAAGATGGCATAGCGGGAGAGGAGCGTCCACTGAATGAATGAGATATCCTCTACATTGATTTCGTCGGGAAGATACTCGTCGGTCAGCGTATAGAAAGGAAGATAGGACTTGTACAATCCGTAATAGGCATTGGAAAACTCTTTCCAACCACCGGACTGGGCGATGGCGTCTTGCAGATAAATAGCCAATGAAAGGGCAGCATCTACTTTCTCTGCTTCAAACTTTTTACTGTATAAAGGGGATTCATCGATCAAAGATAGTAGTTGATTGGCAAAGTTCAAATACCAGGTGTCGGTCGAGAGCTGTTTACTGCGTTCGTTAATTCCTAACCAACGCTTCATGTAAATTCTTGCTTGTTTCATATTGCTTGTTGTTTATCTCACAAAGATAGGACTTTCCCTTGAATTGCTCCTTAATAGTCGAGTATATTTACCGCGTGAGAGAGAATTTCATGCTGAAACCAAAGTCGGCACTGACTACCGGATATGAGCTGGAGGACACTAACGGAGTATTCTGTTGGCGGTCATAGTAGAGGCGCAGGGTTAACAAGCGACTCAGGGTGTAGTCTGCCGAACATGATATTTTCAGAGCTTTGTTGCCATTGGTAGCTTGTGCAAAACCTTGCTGGATGTCCCGGCAGAGGGCGGATTGGTTGCGGAATGAAATATCTGCACGGAGAGCAAGGTCATGGCTGACACGATTCTTGCTGTCTTTTACATTCCGGCCACTGAATAAATTGAAGTTTACAATCTTATATCCCAAACCGATAACGAAATCGCGGGAAGCGGTTTCTACCAGCTGACAAGCACTCATACTGAGATTTAATATACGGCTGGTTTTATATTCCACTTTGGCGGTAAGTCCGTTTTTGAGGGTGGCATCCATACCGATAAGGGGGGAGAATTGCTCATTAATGGATACCATGCTGATGTCGAAGCGCGATGAAGGGATAGGATTTCCTGATTGCACATCTTCTACAAAGCCTATATCCCCCATATAGCTCATGAAACTCTGGAAAGTGTTGTAGCTGCCGACGCTGTAGGTGCTGCGATAGGCATGATTCAGATTGACACTGCGGAAGTTCTTTTTGAACCAGGCTATCTTGGTAAGTCCTGTGTAGGTGATACGCCAGTTCGGCATCATGGAGAACAGGCTGGGAAAGAAGTCGAGAGCAGAGTTCCGAGCGCTCTTTCCGGTGTAGGCGGCGAGGAAGGCAGGGATCATGACATCCGGTGAGTGCTTGCTGATTGTGCCGTTTGCCGGATCGAATGTCTTTCCGGCAAGAGTGCTGCCTTGCGGATACTGTGCACCGAGGAATTGGGATTCCACACGGTCACGGATGACGTCAAGGTTGCGGCGGAAACGTTCGAATGTACCGGAATGGTAACCGTCACCGGCGCTGGGGCGTTCGAAAGCACTACCGATAGAAATGATACTCATGGAGAAGTTACCACTGCGGGTATCTGGCATACCTTCGAACATATATTGTATTTCGCGGCTGC
>DAAL01000023.1:0-2372 GCA_001701065.1 Bacteroidales bacterium GP4 | reverse complement strand
GGTCTATTTTGAGGTCGCGTATCGGTTCAAGGGAGATACGCAATTGAAGATCTTCAAGGGCATTGCTGCTGGCAGGGCTGACAACGGAGTCGTTGCAGATGAGCCAGTCGTTTTGCAAGGCACGGTCGATATAGTCGTCTCCGGTGAAACCGAATGCAAAGTCCATTCCCGGAGCAAGGAAGCCTCCGTGTTTCTTCTGGCCGAACATGTCACCGACTTCAGGACGGAAACCGGGAAGGGTCATGGCATACGTATTTTTGTAGGTAAAGCTGAAATTGCGTACGCTCATGGCAATGCGGGTAGCATGCTGGCCGAATTTATACCACCAACCATCTTCTGGATCGGGACCGGGGATTACAGTGAGCTTTATGCGTGCCGTGTCCTGCGTATCAATACGTAGTGAATTAGCATTTATAACTTTATAACGTACGGGATAGCGACGTCCGTCCACTGTGAGAGCGGTGACTTTGGGACGACGGGAGTTCATACCGTGTTGAATGGTAACTGTAGTGTCTGCACGCAATTGTACTTCCTTGTCGAAGCGACGGGGCTTTTGTTCTTTGGGTGAGGCGGGTTTGCGATAGGAAGCAGAAAAGCGGCGGTTTACTTTCTTTAAATAAGGCACCTTGTTATAGAGTGCTTCGAGATTGAAACGCGAGTTTACGTCGATGCTGCGCTGATTGCTGACAGTATTGCCCATCTCTATGCCATCGGAAAGGGAAACACCCCGGTCCCAGTTGTAAGAAGAGGCGAAACGAAGGTCAGCGCTGACCCAGTCGGTAGCGGGGAACTTGTCGAATGGGAGCTTATAAGTGGCATTGAATGTCTGCTGGAAATCAATAGGGCGGCCGAGTGAGAGCAGGCTGCGGCGTACTGTATCTTTCCAGGCTGAGTATTCATCGGGGTAAAGGTCTTTATTTACTACACCGTAAGGTTCTTCAATCTCGGCGTGGGTAGCAGAGGTAAAGTTCAGTTTTAGGTTTTTTGTAGGGTCCCAGCGCAGGGCAAAGTCACGGTTCCATAGAAATTCTTTAGCGACGGAGATGGGGATGCCTTCGATACTGAGATCCCCGCTGCCGATGGAACTGCTTCCGGCAGTCAATGCCTCCAGATCGCGGAGTTGAAGTTCATAATAGTGACGCGTCATATCGGTATTGAATGAGATGCTTTGAGGCAGCCAGTTCAGATTGATTTCTTTGATGAAACGCATCCATGGAGATTTGCTTTCCATAGCTTTGAAAGGTTCCCACGGGCGATAGACAGGAGCATAATTATAAGTCATTGCAGCGCGCCAGTCCGTTTCGTTTTCGTAAGCTGTGGTGCTACCCTGATTGTGGCGGAGGGAACGGGAATAGCTGAAAGTAAAGTTCCCCGGATCATAAGGCATGGGGGTTTTACTTGTAATACCCAGTCGTGCATTGCTGAGGCTGAAATTGCGGTAGGTAGTAATTTCACGGGCGATATTCATCAGCGAGTCTCGTTCCCAATCGGTGGTACAGGCATCCAGCGCATCATCCAGCAGCATATCTTTGTCCAGAGGGTTGTACTTTGGCGTAGTGGCCTCTTTGGAGTAAGAGAAGTAAATAGGAGCGGCCAATTTAGCCTTTTTAGGAAAGAAACGTCCCAGATCGAATGTAGTGGTGAAACTATACTGATAATAATCGTCCAGTCGACGCTCGCTGACACTCTGTTCCAGTCCACCGAAACCGGCTGTTTCCACATGACCGGCCAGGTTGATACTACCGATATCGGAAAGCTGTAAGTTGAGATTGCCTTGTGCAGCCCAACCGCCGTCTTCGTTGAATTCGGTTAGGCGCAGTTCGTTCACCCAGACCTCTGCCGATTTAATGGTGCGTGAGTTGTTCCTCACACCGATCATCATAGTCTTGACCTCTGCCAGTGAAGGATTACCAATCACGCTTATCTTATTGGAGGGTTTATCCGGATCGTATTCCGAATACACTTTTGCATAGCTGACACCACTGTTCGAGATATTCTTCAAGCGATTACGGGCCTTCTTGACATTGGTGAGTACACTGAGGTCAATGTCAAGATTGTTGTCTTTGGGCCAGACGGCAAGGCAACCTGCAACGGTGCTTCCGTTGTATTCTCCGTGCGGAGTGAGTGTGAGGGGAATTTCGTATTCATAATAGTTGCTGCGGTAATCTGAGCCGAGGCGGATGAATACGGAAAGTTCGCCATTTTGCGGATCTGTGGAGAGATCGGGCAAAGCTTCGGCATGAGCAAACATTTGCAGCCGGCGGTATTGCCGCATATCCATACCGGTATTTTTGTAGACGGCACGTGCATCGCCGGGAGCCAACTTTTCCAGCTTCAGGCTCATGGCTTCAAATCCATCCGTTTCATGCGCA
>DAAL01000005.1:341-6185 GCA_001701065.1 Bacteroidales bacterium GP4 | reverse complement strand
GGGGTCAATCTGCACCGACTTTTCCAGCAGACGCAAAGATTGCCAAGTTGAGCGACCTCGTTAAGTTCAACAAGGGTCAGAACCCCCTCGAAGCGTTCATCTCAAATTTCGTGCGTCAGGCAAAGAACCCTTCGCTCTTTGGGTTCTTCAAACTTCCGGCTGACCGCTATGATGCAATTGCCCCGGCAATGGCCGACCTTATCCAAGATCCAGCGTCAAACGGTGAGATGCTCAAGCCTTACGAGGTAGATGTAAAATCTGCGGCTCAGAGTCAGGAGCAGGCTCCGGCAGAAGCTACAGCGCAGAAATCTGAAACACCGGAGGAAAAACCGGCAGCCGGTACTAAAATGTCTCCGATAGATCCTAATCGCATTGATTGGGATACAATCGAAAAGGAATGGGGCATTACTCGCAGCCAGCTTGAAGACTCGGGCGCGCTGAAACAGATGGTGTATAACCACAAATCGCCCCAGCTCTTTACGGTCACGCCCTCTTTCGGAGGTGAAAGATTTGAAGCAGAGGCTCGTCTTTCATTCCGTAGCAATCCGGACGGAACATATTCACTCATCCCTCACTTTGTAAAGAATGAGCCTAAACTTGAACTGCCATTCATGGGGCATGAATTTACAAAGGAAGAAAAGGAGGCTCTTGCCAATAACGGCAATCTGGGGCATCCCGTGGAACTGACAGACCCCAAGACAGGGGAGGTCAAGAAACATCTGGTGAGTATCGACCGTCTGACAAATGAAGTTGTCAGTATTCCGCTTGATAAGGTTTACATCAAGAATCAGATTGGCAAGACTGAACTGTCAATGAAAGAAATAGGGATACTGAAAGACGGTGGTGTTGTCCGAGGCAAAGAAATCGAATTGAACAACGGACGCAGGTTTACCAGTGACCTCCAGTATAATGCAGACAAACGCGACGTGGAGTTTGTAAGGGCTGTAAGTCAGCAGCAGTCGCAAGGTAAAGAAACCCGAAATTCGTGGGTCGATGCCGACGGCAATCCCAAACGCATTGGCAAATGGAAGGATATGGTCTTTACCGAGCAGATGAAAGATGCCTATCAAAGAGGCGACAAAGTGGAAATCGGCGAATCGGTAGATAAAAAGGGACAGCCCTGTACTGTCTTTCTACAGTTCGACAAAGAGAAGCAGCGGCCGGTTACTGAATACCACTACAAAGAGCAGAAAAAAGTGGTAGGCGTAGCCGAAGAGAGCAAGACCCAGTATTCCGTAAACTCGGAGGGTAAGACCAACGAGGCTACAAAGAATATCAGCGACCCGCTTCAAAAGGGACAGACTGCCCCGAAAAATGAAAAGCAGCAGACCGAACAGAAAAAGAAAGGTCCGAAGCTTTAATCACAAGATGAAATAGATCCCGAGCCATTTTCTCAATGGCTATCCTCTTCACTGACATGGGGAGGCAGGCCCTTCCCATGTCTTTCTCAAATCTCTCCCGACAATCAAAATAAGTAATAATCAATTAAATACGCAAATAATATGAATCTCGTAATCGCAAACACCAACGCAACCGCTTTCGCCGTATCCCGCGCTCTCAACTGCACCGACCGCACCGAGGACGGCCACTACACAAACGACACCATGAGCATCATCGTTGCTCATGTGGCCCCTGACATGGTGGCTCCCAACACCCTTCAGGACTATACCGGAGGGAGCGATTTCACCAAGGAGCTTCCCTTCGTTCCAACGAAGCACCTATACCATGTCAAGGACAAAAAAGCGGCAGAGCGCATTTTCGCGCTCATGCGTCAGGCTGACGAAGTGGTGTTTGCCTCAAATGGCGGCTGCATCGAACAGGGAATGTTCGATATGCTTTGCCAGTCGGCAAAGGTCGGACGCAAACGCTCACGCATGTGGTTGACCTCTCTGACCAACAAGGCAATCAATCACGCATACCGCTATCGTACCGGCGGACGAGGTCTTTACCGTCTTGCCCGTGCCGGCAACGCTATGATGGCATGTGACAATCTCTTCGAGATCAACTTTGGAGGAACGCTGGCACAGGCTTACGGAAAGGGAGCCTTCCCCCTTCGCCGACCGGATACTTCTATCCTCTGGACTCTGTGTGAGCTGGTGGATAGCCGCAAGAAATTCCGCCAAGGTGGCAAGCAGTACACTTTCGGTATGACAGTCGAATATGCGGGGCAGCACGTGAAGTTATGCCCGGCCAACATCTGGGATGACGAATCCGTTGTACTGAACAAGGTATCGCAGCTTCGGAACCTGATGGGTGGAACCCTGTCAGCCTATGTCATCGACTGTTCTGATGTCGAGTCGCAGGAACTCGTTGAACTGTTCACTCATTCGACTCTACAGACAGAGGCCATGCGTCAGCTCGGGTTTTTGCCGGCCAAGACCAATGCGCTGGCTACCGCACTCTACGAGAAGGGGCTTATTTCCTCACCGCTGACTTCTGTTGCAGAACTCCCCAAGCGACTGAAAGACAGTCTGACCAAGCGTTATTCCGGCGCGAAGCATTTCCCTTATGAGGACAATTCAGTGTGCCGCCACAGCCACGGAATAATCACCACAGGGCGCAATCCCATCTTCCTGTCTTCTGACGAAGAATGGCTCTACGGTTTCATCGCGAAACGCGTCGAGCAGGTGTTCAGTCAGAAACGCACGGAGCGGGAACTCGTACTCTGTGTGCCGGTGGCAAACCTTGAACTGTATGGTTCAGCCATTGTCCCTGATGATTTCTACATACCAGAGGGCAGTGAGATCGAGGTGAATGTGACCGGAGTGTCACATTCCTCCTTCTCCGAGAAGTATCCGGGCAACGTAGTAGGGGCGGATTTCCTCGAAACCATCTACGAATATTTCGAGATGGAAGCCGGTGACGACTATCCGGTCTGTGAGTATGCCGACATGGGGCTTGCACTACAGCGTCTTATCGACAACGGTTTCGTGGAATCTATCCTCGGTGAACTCTTCCCGACGGAGAAGGCCCGACTTCTGATGGCCCTGACACGCAACACTGATTTCGGCTGCGTCGGTACTGTAATGTCGCAGATTGGCGACATGGAGAAGACTGTCTGGGATGGTGGTACCCTCGCAATCCTTCACAAATATGAGGACTGGCTCTCAAACCAGATAATCACGCTCATCACCGACACCGCCATATTCTGTGCCAAGCCCATGGCGCATCGCTGTCCCAAATGCGGGCAGGTGACTCTGACGGAGTACCCGATGGTAATCAGTTGCTCCCATTGCAACTTCGCTCTCCCCAAGCAGTTCCGAGGTTACGACTTTACCGCGAAGGACATCGACCAGTTGCTGACACACCGCTACACTTCGCCCATCTATGGTCTCAAAGGCCGCAAGGGGCGTAAATACTGCGATGCACTTGTGCTGGATGCTCGATTCCGTCTCACATCTGCACCCTCCGAAGCAAGCATATTGTCATGAGAACGGTTGAGATTGACGAAGAGGTTCTGGAATCAATGTTCGAGCAGGTTGAGTATCTTCATTCATTGGTAAGGACAATTTCCAGACTCCTTGTTTCAAAGAAACCGGATGACCTCCTTACTACCGGCGAAGCCGCCGCAATACTGCGAATGAGCACCCGCCATCTTAACAATCTCAAAGCGGCAGGAAAAATTCCTTTCATACAGATTGACGGCAGAATAATGTATCTCGCAAGCGATATTGCGAAATATATAATCATGCAGAAGGCCAAAATATGATTGACATTGTATTTACCAAACGTAATGACAGGGTGAAGATGTTTTTCAGCCGTTGCAAGGAACTTAAAGACGCTCTGAATCATATCTGCGAGAATTGTCGCCCTATCCTTAATAACGATGCCTATCTCACGGACGCGGAACTGGCGCAACGGCTCAGAGTAAGCAGACGCACTCTTCACGACTACCGGAATAGCGGTATGTTGCCATACTATGAGATAGGCGGCAAGTATCTTTATTCCGAAAAAGATGTCGATAATCTCTTGATGAGTAATTATCGTAATGTAATTTGTAATCCTTGAATATGACAGAGGCAAGAATCCTTAACCGGACTCTTGCCTCTGTTGTCGTTTGGAGATTACTGTTTTTTCTTCCGGCCCCGTTTCTTTTTGGTGAAGAGGTCTCCGGCCATGACCTCTCGGATATTCTGCATATCCTCCATGATTGAGGAATCAAGTACCCGGGCGTAGTGCTGGGTCATCTTGATGCTTGTGTGTCCGAGCATCTTCGAGACATTCTCGATACGTACCCCCTGTGACAGGCATACTGTAGCATAGGTGTGGCGGGCAACGTGAGTGGTCAGAACCTTG
The DNA here is from genome assembly GCA_001701065.1 of Bacteroidales bacterium GP4. Taxonomy (GTDB): domain Bacteria; phylum Bacteroidota; class Bacteroidia; order Bacteroidales; family Muribaculaceae; genus Muribaculum. Next base: position 1,889 of record DAAL01000005.1, on the reverse strand, counting down.
CCTATCTCGCAGATGTTTCCTATCTCTTTCAGGTAGCGGTTCATTACCTGATTGCAGGGAACCGGCAGAAGCGTTCCTTTTTCAGCCGCCTTCGGATTGTCCTCATATTTTTTGAGTATGGCTTTGGGTATGTCAAGCAGCGGTATGTTCTGGACAATATCCGTTTTCTGGCGTGGCTTGCGAATCCACATGTTGCCGTCGTTGTCCTCGACAACGTGTTCTCTTTTCAGATTGGAGATGTCAATAAACGCCAGTCCGGTGAAAGCGGCCATTACAAACATGTCTCTGACCACATCAAGTACACCGTCAAAGTGCCTCCTATATATTATATGGAGTTCATCGAGGGTGAGGAATGTGGGATTGGTCTGTACCGTTCGGACCTTTATTCCGGCAAACGGATCCTTGGTAATCCAATCGTTTGCAAGGGCCCGGTTGGTGATTTTCTTCAGACCTTTCATGTAACGCGCCACAGTGTTCTGCTGCTGGTTACGGTCAATCTTGAGATACATCTCAAAACCGTGGACGAAGTCGCGGTCAAGACTTGTCAGTGGCAAGTCTTCGACTTCATACTTCTTTTTGATGTAACGCTGAAGCAGTCGGGTAATGGTCTCGTATTTTTTGATGGTGCCGAGCTCGAAATCACGGCCCATCAATGCACGACATTCTTGATTGTGTTCCTGAAATGTCGTTATTATCATACGTTCCACAACCTTGTGGACACCGATATTGAAGAATCGGTTGTGAAGTTCCTGCGCGGTTGCGACAACACCTTCCGACTGCATATCCTGAAACAGCTTGAACAGCTTGATATTTGTCTCGTCGATATAGTCGTTCAAATCTATCGCGTTTTTAGACATGCCCTTGGCGCGTTCCTTTGACTGATTCCAGAGAGCAGGGTCGATATACTTCCCCGTATTGGAATCAATTCTTGTGCCGTTCACAGAAATTCTCATGCGAATCGCACATTCTCCTGTCTTTGTCACGGTGCTTCTTCGATAGAACAGCACCGTCAATCGGTCTTTCTTCATTTCTTCTATGAGTAAAGAGGGGTTAAATCGTCAAGAAACGAAGCCTTTCCGGAGGTGATTTTAGTCTTTGCAACAACAGGCATATCAGTGTGTTATATGTGTTTTGGTGCCACGGATTTCAGAGAAATTGGTGCCAAAAATTTCTGGCACTGTTTTTGGCACCAATTTGGCACCAAAATGATTTTCGCTGAAAAATCCTCCGAAAACATTTTTTCCTCCGCAAGTCCTCGAATTTCTTTCAGACCATACTGAATTTTCTACGCGAAGATAATAAAGACGCTTCCGACTCTCTCTATGCAAATCGTTGAAGAATAATGAAATGAGTATAAATTTCAGCCATAGGCACCCATTCGGGAGGCTCTTGCAAGCCATTGGCACCAACGGGGAACCTTCATTCCTCATCGTTCTTCATCGGCGTGCATAGGGCAATAAAAAAGCAAAACGCCGATTATGTTGATAATCAGCGTTTTGCCTTAATTTAACTTTTGAATAGGTGGTCCCACTTGGGCTTGAACCAAGG
>DAAL01000005.1:0-161 GCA_001701065.1 Bacteroidales bacterium GP4 | reverse complement strand
ACGCTCCCTGATTGTTTTCTTGGGTCTGGCAGATCTGATTAAAACTTGAACACAACTTTGAACACAGCTATATGAACAAGGCCCTTTTTAGCGATGAATCCAAACGGTTCGCAGGAGCGACGATATATATCATTCTCGCCCCGGACAACAGATATAAATTC
>DAAL01000155.1 GCA_001701065.1 Bacteroidales bacterium GP4 | reverse complement strand
GAAATTTCAGGGTGCGCCGGGAACACTGATGCCTCGAAATCATTTTTTATGTAGCCGTTCCATTCATGCACCGGACGCGTGATATAATCGGGCAGGGCATACAAAGGCACTTTCGGCACCACACGGGAGAATGCCTCCTTGGTGGAAATGGATGTGTGCGGCTTTACCACCGCTATCATGTGTCCGTCCAGATTGAGGTCAATGGGGGTGAGCTTTTCGCCAATTCCGTAAGCCAGGCACGGCACATTATATATAAAGAAAGGGCAGTCGGCTCCTATGCGGGCGGCAATCTCCGCAAGTTCTCCTCGGCTCATCCCGAGGGCAAAAATCTCATTCAGCATCCTCAGCGTGAATGCCGCATCGGCGCTGCCGCCGCCCAGTCCGGCTCCGTCGGGAATAATCTTGTGCAGATATATGTCCACCGGGGGCAACGGATTCACTGCATCCAACGCACGGTAAGCTTTCACCACAAGATTCTTTTCCATGGGACATTCCACGCCGTTTCCGGTTACGGTGAGTGTGGTCACGGAGCCTTCCGCAGGGACTATCTCAAGGATATCCTTCCATGGGATAGGGTAGAAGACTGTGGACAGGTCATGGTAGCCGTCGCTGCGTCTACGCTCGATGTTTAGCCCTATGTTGATTTTGGCGTTGGGGAATGTTATCATATTCGCCGTTATTGGGGAGTAAGCTGAACAGCTTTCCGTTGCAAAATAATTTCGCAGTCAGCGAAGTGATTGCGTATGTAGTCATTGCACAAAGCGGTGTCGCTTGCCGCTGCCATGGCGGTAATGGGCAAGCGCACTATCTCAGTCACTTCCGCTCCCGGAAGTATTGCGTCCTTTAGCTCTTTTGCCGAGGGGGTGGAAGGTAGCGCGGAGTATTCACTGTAAGTGAACTTTGTGAATGCCGTGTAGGCGCTGATGCCTCGGCGGTCAAGCAGATATCCGTCAATCAGCTGTAAGGGAAGCTGTGAATCGTTGATGTCGGACGGCGCGGGATAGGACAGAAGCGACTTGCCCGAAGGGGTCATAGTGACGGGGACAAGATTGTTGAAGTCGCCGTTGGTGCGGTATATCACGGCTTTGGGAATTGCAGTGACACTGCGCGGCGCGCTTCCGTTCACTCTTACGGGGGTGTCTATTGAAGATGCCGAAGCATCAACGGGAGCGGTGCTTCGGCACCCTCCCGTCATTAATGCTACAGTTGCGATAATTGAGATGAATAATCGGTTCATTACTTTTTAATGATGCGTTTGGTGGTTAGTGAATCGCCAGCCTTGATTTTCACAATGTACATTCCGGCGGTCAGAGAAGTCACGTCCACAGTTTCGGAGTTGCCTTGAGCCACGCATTGTCCCGCGAGGTTGAATATCTCGACTGATTCCACGGGGTTGACGCTCTCAATGGTCAACACATCGGTCACAACGTTCTTGGCGATACGGATTCCGGAGTCATCGTTGATGTCATCAATGCCGGTGGTAGCTTCGGCGGTGCGGAATATGTAAGAATCGGAAACGATCTTATTGTTATAAACGACTGCCGCTGAGCAACGTTTACCTACACCTACCGATGCAATAGAGCCGGAAGTGGTGTAAGTAGCGGTTTCGCCTTGCTTGACTGATACTATAGGTGACGATACTTTCGCAATTGCATTTCCGCTCTTCCAGTCGAAAATGTACACTTCTACATTACCCGAGAAGAATCCTGAAGTGCAAGTTACGGTACCGCTGAAGCGAGCGTCGTTGACCGGAACCATCATTCCGCCTCCTGCGTAGGACACCTTACTGAATTCCAACTCAGTTTCGCCTCCAACTGAAGCCTGTAGATTCACGCTTATGCGGTTGCTGATAATGTTGTCGTTTCCGTCCATCATAGCCATTTCATAGTCGCCGGTGTAGGATGTGACGAAAGTGGACACATATTCAACAGCCTGCGGTGCGCCGGGAAGCACGTCCACTTGCATGGGGTTTTCAGCTTCCACAAGCACTTGGGTAGAACCTTTCTTAAAGATGACAGCACGGATTATTCCGTAGTACTCTTCATTTTCGGAAGTCAATGTGCCTTTAACCATGAATTGTGAATTGGCGTAGAGCGGAGTCTCCAGCGTCATATCGTTCATGGATAGTTTGGCTTTCTGAGCCAGCGGAGTGAGTGAAATCATTGATTTGGTCACCGTGGCGGTATAGCCTTGGTTTTCGCTTATAGGCACTCTTATGTCGCCCCATTTTTTAGCGTTTTTGTCATAGAAAGCGGGAGTTAGAGTATAGGTGCCTGTGCCTAAAGCGAACACATCGGCTTGGTCGATTGTGAATCTTGTCCATCCCGACAGCTTCCAATCGTCAGTTATTCCTACTCCGTTATCCGATGCTCCGGACTCAATGTAGTGAGCTTTTCCCGATGCGTCCACCATCTTTATGCCAAGGGTGACATTGGCTTTTATGCGGCTATAATTCGAGAATGAGCCGGAGAATTCCATGGGAGTCATGGTGGTGTACACATTGTCGTCAGCTTCGAAAGCATTCAGTGCGACCATGAACGGAGGAGTTGTGGAACCTGCTACCGGTTTCTTTATGCCTATGGTGGCTCCTTGGTTGAAATTGAAACCCGAGGTGCTTCCGCCGGCTCCCTGGCTTTCAGGGTCAAGTGCTGTGAGAAGGAAATATCCGTTTGCCATTCCGCTCCAGCCCCAGTTGATGTGGAAATAGCCGTTCTCATAACCGTCGCACACAAATTCATGTCCTTCACTTTCCTCGCTCACGCCGTCATACAGCACGGGATGACCTTCCGACAGGTCTTTGTAGATGAGGTCCTCCCACTCAGTGTAGCGGAAGTATTCGCGCAGCAGATACTGGCAACCTTTGTCGTAGTTGAAGTATTTGATTAAAGCTTCCTGGCAAGCTACGCCCGGAGCGCCGCTTGCGTCCACGCCATAGTTCATTTCCACGCTCACTCCGCAGCTGTACATCAGTGTAGCAACGGCTTTCTTCTGAGCGTCAGTGCTGGTGGAAGTGTATTCAGGGAGCATATTAGCCCAGTCGTAGGTGGTGTTGGCGAAGTTCACCGAGAGGTTTTGTCCCTCCCATTTGTAAGAATGGGAGCCGACACCCTTTTCAGGCCATTTGTTGGCATACATCACCTCAGCCATGGCTGTAGCCACGCAGCCGGTATAGGTCCTCTGACCGCTTTGTTGAGGGCAAAGGTTATTATAAGGCGCGCCCTGGTCCCACATCGCAGTAGCCAATGGTGCTATGTCGCTTCTTGAGCGGGAAGGAGCGTATTGTTTATTTACGCCGTTTTCGATAGCCCATGTGATTTGAGCCTGGTATCCGAGCAGCCATTCGCGCATGTTGTCGGGAATGTTTTGAGGGTCAAAAGTGCCCTTGTCGGAGTAACCGAGCACCGGCGTGATGCGGTCATCGGCTGATACAATCATAAACCCCTTGTCGTGGCGGTTAAATACGTAGAAGTCGTTTATGCCGTTTTCAGTAGCGGTGTAAACCAACTGCATGGGAGCTTCCGGAGCAAGCTTGCGTTCGCTTGCCGGCATTGAATTCACTCTTGCCAAAGCTTCCGAGGGTGACAGTTGAACTGCGTTAGCCGCCCCTACAGCCGTAGCCGAAAGAAGTAATGATAGTAGAATCTTATTCATAAGCGTAATTAAAATATATTGTGTTTGTATTATACAAATACTGCAATAGTGCGCCATATTATGCCGCAATTGGGACAAAGATAACTATTTTTAATAGATTATTCTTTTTTTTGCGAAGAAAATACCCAAAAAAATGTTTTTTTTGCATTCTTCACATATTAATATTACCTTTGTGTAATATACCCGTATTAGGGGTATATTTGACCATTATTTACATTTTTGACATGAAACAGTTTTTTCTCTATGTTTTGGCTACCATCGTGGGCATTTGGGTCACGATAATGATAGCTGTTATTGGTGGCTTCCTCATGGCTATCATGATGCTTGTATCCGGAATGTCGCAGTCCACGCCTAAAATAGCCAAGGACTCGGTGCTTCATCTGGAGCTTAACGGTGAAATAGAAGAGCGTGCCCAGGGTATGAGCATTATGGATCAGCTATATGGACTTGAAACCAATAAGTTGTCGCTTAATGACATCATAAAATCAATAGATAACGCTGCGTCCGACTCTAAAATAGAAGGTATATTCCTTGACTGTCAGGGCGGCGGTGGCGGCTCTGCCACTATGGCTTATATCCGTGAGTCGTTGATGAAGTTCAAGCAGTCAGGCAAATGGATAGTATCCTATGCCGACCAATACACCCAGGGCAATTATTTCCTCGCCACTGCGTCTGACTCTTTGTGGCTGAATCCCGTGGGGATGGTCGATGTCCACGGAGTGGGAGGCGAAATCATGTTCTATAAGGGGCTTCTTGATAAACTTGGCGTTGATGTCCAAGTGATAAAAGTGGGTACCTACAAGAGTGCCGTCGAGCCATTTATCCTCACTGAGCCGAGTGCGGCTAACCGTGAGCAGGTGGAAAAATACATAACCCCTATATGGAACTACTTTGCCGATAACATCGCTACAGGACGTAATGTCACCGTGGCTGACGTGAATCAGTGGGCTGACAGTATTATCATGACTCAGGACCCGGCTACATTCGCACCGCGCAATGTGGTGACTGCGTTGAAATACCGTCATGAAGTGCTTGACTGGATGAAGGAAGCTACCCGCAAAGGTAAGGACGATAATCTTAACCTGGTATCGGTCAAGGACTATGTGGCAACCGTGAAGGAAAACAAGTCGTGCAATCGTGTGGCGGTGCTTTACGCCGTGGGCGATATCGTCGATGACGGAAACGAAGGAATTGTGGGCAGCAAGATGGCTCCGCTCATTCTTGAACTTGCCGAGGACGATAAGGTGGACGCTCTTGTGCTTCGCATCAATTCAGGCGGCGGAAGCGCATTTGCCTCGGAGCAGATATGGGAGGCTCTTCAGCAGTTCAAGGCTACAGGCAAGCCGTTCTTTGTGTCGATGGGCGATGTGGCTGCGTCAGGCGGTTATTACATAGCCTGCGGAGCCGACAAGATTTATTGTCAGCCTGTCACTATAACCGGTTCTATCGGTATTTTCGGACTTATACCTTCATTGAAGGGATTTGTCACTGACAAGTTGGGCTTGGGCTTTACCACCATCTCCACTAACCCCAATTCCAATATAGGCATCATTGACCCGATGACTCCCTTCCAGATGCAGGCAATGCAGAACATGATAAATCGAGGATATGAAACCTTTGTGGGTCGTTGCGCCGAAGGTCGACACATGGCTGTTGATTCCATAAAAGCTATAGCCGAAGGCAGAGTGTGGGACGGCGTGACTGCTCTTGAGATAGGTCTTGTGGATCAGTTAGGCTCTCTTACCGACTGTATAAACGACTTGGCTGAGGAAAACGGATATGTCGATTATCAGATAGTGGAATATCCCGAACCCAAAAACGACTGGTGGATGGAAATTCTCGAATCATCTTCATCAGTTAAGGAACGGATGCTGAAAGCTGAACTTGGCGAAAGCTATCAATTTGTCAAAATGGCGAAGGAGCTTGAAAATATCAACCATGTTCAGTGCAAGATGCCTGAGGTTATAATAAAATAATCGTCATTTATCTTTAAATAATGCGCCATAATAAATTTATTGATAATGTGATACTGCGTCCCTTGTCGGTCATTTACGGCATGGTAGTGGGATTGCGCAATAAATTTTTTGACTGGGGCATTCTGAAACAGAAAAAATATCCCGTGCCGGTAGTGGTGGTGGGTAATCTGTCGGTGGGCGGCACCGGCAAGACCCCTCACACCGAGTACATAGTGGATGCGCTTAAAAATGAGTACCACATAGGCATATTGAGCCGCGGATATAAACGCAATACTCACGGGTTTGTGCTTGCGTCAAAGCATTCTACCCCGTGGGACATAGGCGATGAACCTTACCAGATGTACCAGAAATTCGGACAGGAGGTGAGGGTGGCGGTGTGCGAAAAGCGCACCAAGGGAATCGAGGAACTGCTTCGCATTGATCCTACGATTAATCTTATTGTGCTTGACGACGCTTTTCAGCACCGGTATGTGATGCCGAGCGCGTCGGTGGTGCTGATGGAGTGGAACCGTCCGGTGTACAATGACGACATTCTGCCGCTGGGACGGCTGCGTGAGTCGCAGCGCGGGCTGTTGCGTTGTGATTTTGTGGTTATCACAAAATGCCCCAATGAGGTGCGTCCCGTCGATGTGAGGCTGATATACGACCATCTCGGGCTTTACGCTTATCAGAAAGTGTTCTATTCCCACTATGTGTACGGTAACTTGGTGAGCGTGTTCCCCGATGAGTCAACCTATATTCCTAACCTCGGATGGCTCACAGCCGATGACAGCGTGCTGCTTGTGTCGGGGATAGACAATCCTCGTCCGCTGCTGCGTTATCTGAAAGCGTTCCGTGCCGATGTCAAGATAAAGCGGTTCCCTGACCATCACCAGTTCTCCCGGAAGGATTTCGATGATGTGCTGAAGACATTCAATGCTCTCCCGGGGAAGAACAAGATTATCGTGACTACGGAGAAGGATGCGGTAAGGATTGTCAACAGCCCTTATTATCCCCACGAACTGAAGCAGTGTACATTCTATCTTCCCATCAAGGTGGAATTCCTGCCGTTCAAGATGCCGGGCATGGGCGGCTCGTTCGAGACCGAACTCAAAAATAAGTTAAGAAATCCCTCTCCCATAACTTAGAGCGTGTTTAACTTATATTATTTAGCGCAATTTTAGAACTATCGTCGCTTTAAAGCGTAACTATAATAGTAGATATTAATTAAAACTCATAGCCATGCTTGAAACCATACAACAAACAGCTGATTTTATTCGCTCAAAAGTGAGCTCGCTCCCTCAGACCGCTATTATATTAGGTACAGGATTAGGAGCACTCGTGGACCATATAGAGGATAAACAATACATTCCCTATTCGGAAATCCCCAACTTCCCGGTGTCGACTGTGGAAGGGCATTCAGGTAATCTTATATTCGGAAAACTCGGCAATAAGCCGGTGATGGCTATGCAGGGCCGCTTCCATTATTATGAAGGTTACAACATGCAGCAGGTAACTTTCCCTGTGAGAGTGATGAAGAATCTTGGAATCAAGACGCTCTTCGTGAGCAATGCCGCTGGTGGTATGAATCCCGAATTTATGATAGGCGATATTATGGTTATCACTGACCACATCAACCTATTCCCGGAGCATCCTCTGCACGGTAAGAACTACAATGAGCTTGGTCCGCGTTTCCCCGACATGAGCGAGGCTTATTCCCGCCGCTTGATAAAGCATGCGTTTGAAATAGCCGAGGAGAAAGGTATACGCCTTATGAAGGGTGTGTATGTAGGCACCCAGGGACCTACATTTGAGACTCCGGCTGAATACCGTTACTTCCATATAATAGGCGGTGATGCCGTGGGCATGTCGACCGTGCCGGAAGTAATTGTGGCTCGTCATTCCGGAATCGAAGTGTTCGGCGTGTCGGTCATCACTGACCTCGGTGTAGAAGGAATAGTCGAGGAAGTTTCCCATGAAGAGGTGCAGAAAGCCGCTCAGGCTGCACAGCCTAAGATGATGGAAATAATGACCGAACTTGTAAATCGTTTTGAGGTTTAAACGCCCACTTAAAATTCCGGAGAAATGAATGAGGAATCAGTGACTGAGATATCCACTTTGGGTGAGTTTGGGCTTATTGACCGCCTTACTGAAGGACTGCCTAAAGTGAATACTTCGACCAAGAGGGGAGTGGGTGACGATGCCGCGGTATTGGAATATCCCGATACGGAAGTCCTTGTCACTACCGACTTGCTTCTAGAAGGAATACATTTTGACTTGACTTATGTGCCGCTGATGCATTTGGGCTATAAGGCTGCGGTGGTAAATTTCAGCGACATATACGCCATGAACGGCACTCCGCGGCAGATAACAGTGTCGCTTGGTATCTCCAAGCGTTTCACTGTCGAGCACATGGACCTGCTTTATGCCGGCATCAGGAAAGCGTGTGAGATATACGGCGTGGACCTTGTGGGCGGCGACACTACTTCATCGCGGCAGGGACTTGTCATCTCCATAACTTGTATAGGCGATGCTCCCAAGGATAAGGTCGTGTACCGTGACGGAGCCAAGGACACTGATTTGATATGTGTGAGCGGTGACCTCGGTGCGGCTTACATGGGGCTTCAGCTACTGGAAAGGGAGAAAGCAGTGTCAGCCGGACAAAAGGATTTCGTGCCTAAGTTTGAAGGCAAAGAGTACATAATAGAACGTCAGTTAAAGCCGGAGGCGCGCAAGGACGTGATCAAGGCTCTTGCCGATGCCGATATTGTGCCTACTTCGATGATGGATATTTCCGACGGCCTTTCAAGCGAGTTGATGCACATATGCAAGCAGAGCCACACCGGATGCAGAATCTACGAGGACCGCATACCCATCGATTATCAGACGGCTGTAATGGCTGAAGAAGTGGGGATGAATCTTGTGACCGC
>DAAL01000274.1 GCA_001701065.1 Bacteroidales bacterium GP4 | reverse complement strand
GTGTAGAAGAAGAGCAGATACATGCTGATAGTCTGATAGATAAGGTTCTGGGCAAGGTCGCCCGAACCAAATCCGATACATTTCAGCATCGAAACTTTGTAGAATCCTTTGGATTCGAGATTGTTAGAGGGTTCCATGGGTTATATTGTTAGTTAATAAATCATGTTAGTCCGACTCCTCCGGAGTCGTATGAAAGTGGGGGGATTGCTTCCCCGAGCTATGGCTCGGGGTTAACAAGATTGCAGCCCTCCGGGCTGAAACACGCTTTCAAGATTGCAGCCCTCCGGGCTAAGACGCGCTTTCAAGATTGGCAGGCAGCCGGGCTCAGGCGGGTGATGGCGGTGCGAATGCGTGAGAGGACTTCGGATTTGGGCATCAGTTCGGTGATGTCGAACATGTGCGGGCCGCGGCATGCTCCTACTACTGCGAGGCGGAAAGCATTCATGACGTTGCCGAGGTGATAACCCTTCTCTGCAATCCAATCGAGCACTATCTTCTCAGCATTTGCAGAGCTCATGTCGTCGATGCCTTCGAGCACTCCGCAAAGTTCCTCCATGATGCGCGGAGTGTCTTCATTCCAACGCTTCTTGACATCCTTCTCAGCATACGATTCTGGAGCCACGAAGAAGAAATCGCCTTGATTCCAGAGATCCTGCACGAATTCGATACGACCTTTCACCATTCCTACAGCCTTAGCCACATAGTCCATGCCGAAATCATCAGCGCTCTTGCCGCGCTCTGCAAGACGCTCTTTGAGGACTGGCATAAAGAGTTCGGCGAGCTGCATGTCGTCCATGCGCATGAGATACTCATGGTTGAACCAAATGCCCTTCTTATAGTCGAACTTTGCGCCGGCTTTCGAGCAATGGTCGAAAGAGAATTTCTTGATAAGCTCGTCCATGCTCATTATCTCAGTGTCGTCGCCTGGGTTCCAACCGAGGAGTGCAAGGAAGTTGACCACAGCCTCCGGGAGATAACCTTTCTCGCGATAACCTGAAGAGATTTCTCCGCTCTTAGGGTCGTGCCATTCGAGGGGGAAGACCGGGAAACCGAGTTTGTCGCCGTCGCGTTTTGAGAGTTTGCCGTTGCCTACGGGCTTGAGGAGCAATGGGAGATGCACAAACTGTGGCATAGTGTCTTCCCAGCCGAAAGCCTGATAAAGGAGCACATGGAGTGGAGCTGATGGAAGCCATTCCTCGCCGCGTATCACGTGGGTGACCTCCATCAGATGGTCGTCGACGATGTTGGCGAGGTGATAAGTGGGAAGGTCGTCGGCGCTCTTATAAAGCACTTTGTCGTCAAGAACCGAAGAGTTGATTACCACCTTTCCGCGCAGCAGGTCGTTGACTTCGACATCGCGACCCGGCTCTACCTTGAAACGCACCACATATTTCTCGCCGTCGGCTATGAGCTTGTCCACTTCCTCCTTAGGCAGAGAAAGCGAATTGCGCATCGACATGCGTGTCGAGGCATCGTACTGGAAATTATTCACCTCGGCGCGCTTTGCCTCAAGTTCCTGCGGGGTGTCGAATGCAAGATAAGCCTTGCCGTTGTCGAGAAGCATCTTCACATGCTCACGGTATATGTCACGGCGTTCGCTCTGCTTGTAGGGCCCGTAGTTGCCGCCTTCGCGAACACCCTCGTCTATACCTATGCCGAGCCACGCAAGAGCCTCGTTGATATAGTCCTCCGCGCCCGGAACAAAACGGGTGGAGTCAGTGTCCTCAATACGAAGAATCATGTCGCCCCCGTGCTGGCGGGCAAACAGGTAGTTATATAGTGCTGTGCGCACGCCCCCGATGTGAAGAGGACCGGTGGGCGACGGTGCGAATCTCACTCTTACTTTACGTTCCATTGACATTCTTGTTAAAAACTTGACAAAGTTACTGATATTTTGATAAAATGCGCTACTTCACGATAAGCAGGTAATAATTCTTCTTACCCTTCTGGACAAGAATGTACTTATTGTTAAGCAGCAGGTCGGCGGTAGCGGGAAGATTGATGTCGGTGACCTTCTCCTTGTTTATCGACAAGCCGTTTTGCTGCGCAAGCTTGCGGAGTTCGCCCTTGCTGGGGAACACTGCTGCCTTCTCGGTGAGAAGGTCCACGAGCTTCACTGAGCCGTCAAGGTCCTCGCGGGCTATCTCGTAGCGGTCCACGCCCTCGAATATGTCGAGCAATGTCTGTTCATTTATATTATGGAGAAGTTCGCTTGCCTTGTTGCTGAAAAGTATCTGCGATGCCTCCACTGCGGCTTCGTAGTCCTCGGCTGAATGAACCATGGTGGTCACCTCCTTGGCAAGACGCTTCTGCAGCGGACGCTGACCCGGATCCTTAGCCTGCTCTTCGATCAGAGCGTCTATCTCCTCCTTGGGAAGGTCAGTGAATATCTTGATGTAGCGTTCAGCGTCGGCATCTGACACATTCATCCAGAACTGGTAGAACTTGTAAGGCGATGTGTATTCCGGATTCAGCCACACATTACCCGACTCGGTCTTGCCGAACTTTCCTCCGTCAGCCTTGGTGATGAGCGGCGAAGTGAGCGCGTAAGCCTCGCCACCGTTGGTGCGGCGTATAAGCTCTGTGCCGGTGGTGATGTTGCCCCACTGGTCCGAACCGCCCATCTGGAGCTTACAGCCTTTGTTTTCATAGAGGTACAGGAAGTCGTATCCCTGCAGCAGCTGATAAGTGAACTCGGTGAACGACAGTCCGTCGCGTGCCTCGCCGTTAAGACGCTTCTTTACCGAGTCCTTCGCCATCATGTAGTTCACGGTGATGTGCTTTCCTATCTCGCGGGCGAAGTCAAGGAAAGTGAAGTTCTTCATCCAGTCGTAGTTGTTGACAAGTTCGGCACGGTTAGGAGCATCCGAGTCAAAGTCAAGGAATTTGCTCAGTTGCTTCTTCATTCCGGCTATATTGCGTTGAAGAGTCTCCTCGTTAAGAAGGTTACGCTCAGCCGACTTCCCTGAAGGATCGCCGATCATGCCGGTCGCGCCCCCTATAAGCGCCAGCGGCTTGTGGCCGAAACGCTGGAAGTGACGGAGTATCATCACGCTGCACAAGTGACCTATATGCAACGAATCGGCGGTCGGGTCAAACCCTATATAAGCTGTCACTTTCTCTTTATCAAGCAATTCTTCAGTGCCCGGCATCATGTCATGCAACATGCCGCGCCATCTTAATTCTTCTACGAAATTCATCTTTTGATATGCATTAATGTTTTTTCCGGATGCAAAATTAGTGATTTATATTGAGATAACTTTCTATAATCGAAAGAAAAGCTTAAATTTGTCCCCCAAAATATCATCAGTCACCGCCAATGAAACCGTTACTGAAGCTTAAAAGCCCCACTCTCCGATATATTAATGTAGTGTTGACCAACCCCCATCAAGCCGTCATCCCGGAAGGCACAACCGTGGTGATAGGTGCAAACGGAGCGGGCAAATCGACGCTTGGACGTATCATCGAAAAAGGATGGAACATTACCACCAACGCCATCGAGTTCAGCCCATCCCGGCAGAAACCTCGTGTGAAGTACGTGGAATTCAATGACATCCATTCGTTAAGCGGCTTCCATCTCGAATACTACCAGCAACGCCATGAGGCTACCATGAACGACGAAGTGCCCACAGTGCAGGAGATTCTCGGCGACAAAGCTCAGTCACAGGAATGGCTTCAACTCTCCCGGCTGCTGAATCTGCATGAGATCCTCGACAAGAAAGTCAACTTCCTCTCCAGCGGCGAACTTCGCAAGCTCCTCATCATCACCACTCTCTTCGACCGCCCTGACGTGCTTGTCATCGACAATCCTTACATCGGGCTTGATGCAGCTTCAAGGGAACTGTTCAACGACATGCTCCACACCCTCGTCGATAGCGGTGTGTCGCTCGTGATGCTGCTCTGTAACCCTAATGAAATCCCCTCGTTCACTGATGCCATGATTCCCATGAGGAATCTTGAGATAGGCTCCCC
>DAAL01000093.1 GCA_001701065.1 Bacteroidales bacterium GP4 | reverse complement strand
GGAACTGGAAGAATACATAAAGAAGAACGAAGTAGACTTTATCCATTTCAAAACCGCCACTCTGCTGCAGGGGGTGGAGAATGACCCCATAGCCAAGTCAAAAGCGATAAGCGAAATCGTGCAATCGATATCAGTAATTCCCGATCCGCTCACCCGCAACGTGTACATCAAGGAATGCAGCCATCGCCTTGAGATTGACGAGCGCGTAGTGACTCTCGAAGTGGAGAAACGGGTAAGGACGCAAGCGGAGAAGAGCCAGCTAAAAAAAGCGAAAGACGAAGCGGCGGCATCGATAGAGAATGTCGACGAACCGGTTCAGCAGCCCGTCGAGGCAGAAAGCATAGCTAAAACAACCGCAGCCACCGGAAGCAACTCCGATGACTATGCCAGGTTCCTGCGACCTTACGAAATGAAGATTCTGCAGTACATCCTGCGTTACGGGCTACTCTATCTTGCCGATTTCCCTGATGAGAACGAACAGCTTGTTCCTTTCAATGTCATACAGTATATCGAATATGAGATGAAGGACAAGGAGCTTCATTTCACTAACCGCGATGTAGTGCATGTGATAGACGAAGCTAAACAACTTATAGGAGAACACTGGGAAGGCGATGCGAAAGCAGCCGAAAGCCGGTTTTTTGCGGAACGCCAGGCTTACATCACCGCCGGTGAAGAAAGAATCAGGAAGGAAGTGACTGACATGCGTAATATAGAAAAGGAGGAACGCTTCCTTATAGAAAATGCCGATGCAATCTATCAGGAAACCATGCGCTCATTCTCGGCATCCTATATAGAAAAACATCTGACCTCCCACCCTGACAGCACGATAAGGGATATCACGCTGCAGCTTGTGAGCGAGAAGCACACTTTGAGCAAGGTTCACACCAAGTACTCCAAAGTGGAAACCGAGGAAGAACGGCTCAACGACCTTGTGCCGCGCGCTTTCTACGAATATCTCGACGCTATTTACGAATGCAAGATAAAAGGCGTGCAGAAACGCATGAAAAGCATGTCGAGCGACGTTGAACACAACTTGGACGAGATAAAGAACCTCATGCAGGAGCTTGTGGAACTGAATAATGTGCGCAGCGAATTGTCCAAATATTTAGGCGAACGCATACTCAATCCGCGCAAATAATTGCATTACTTGTGAATATATATTCACTTTGTTGTGTAAACGAATGAAAACGTGCTGAAAAACCATTCAAAAAATTGTTTTTATTAATCCTCTTTTTGTAACTTTGCAACTAAGTTATACACTAAACAGTGAATTAACCCTAAATCGGAAAAGCAATTTTCTTAAAATATCAAATCATGACAGAAAAAATTGACAATGAAAAATTGTTTGACGGGTTTCATGAAACCTCCTACGATGAATGGAGAGCTAAAGTCGAGACTGACCTGAAAGGTGCCGACTTCAACAAGAAACTTGTCTGGCGCACTAACGAGGGCTTCAATGTCGAGCCGGTTTACCGCGCAGAAAACATTGCTGACTTCAAAACCACTGATTCGCTACCCGGCGAATACCCCTACATTAGAGGTACACGTACTGACAACGACTGGCTGATCCGTCAGGAAGTTGTAGCCGAAATTCCGGCTGAAGCTAACAAAGTGGCTCTTGAAATCATCACCAAGGGCATCACCTCCATCGGTTTCAACGTGCCTGTGGCAACTGCCGATGAAGTGAAACAGCTTCTTGAAGGTTTAGACCTGAAAAAGTACGAAATCAACTTCCGCTCATGCCCCAAGAAGGCTATCGTTTTAGCCAAAGCATTGGTTGAATATCTGCGTAACGCAGGTCAACTTGAGGACTTCCACGGATCAATCGATTTCAACCCCATGCGCCGTGCTTTGAAACACGGAACTGAATTCCCCGGCGACATCAAGGCTCTCGCTGTAGAGCTTCTTGAAACAGTAAAGATTGTGCCTAACCTGAGAGTGCTTGCAGTGGACTCGTTCACTTTCTGCGATGCCGGTGCTTACATTTATCAGGAACTCGGGTACGCTCTTGCCTGGGGTGCCGAATGGATGTCGATGCTCACTGATGCCGGAGTTAAACCCGACGAAGTGGCTCACCGCATCAAGTTCAACATGGGTGTTTCATCCAACTACTTCATGGAAATCGCAAAATTCCGTGCAGCACGTATGCTCTGGGCTCAGATTGTTGAACAGTACAAGCCTGAATCAAAACAGTCTTGCAAAATGATGGCTCACGCCATTACTTCACGCTTCAACCAGACAATCTACGATGCCCATGTGAACCTGCTCCGTTCACAAACAGAAACCATGTCGGCTGCTCTTGCCGGTGTGGATTCAATCACTACCCTGCCGTTTGACCTTCCTTATAAGAAACCCGATGCATTCTCGGAACGCATTGCACGCAACCAGCAGTTCCTTCTTAAGGAAGAGAGCCACCTTGACAAGGTTGTTGACCCGGCAGGCGGATCTTATTATGTAGAGACTCTGACTGTGTCACTCGCCAACGAAGCCTGGAAGCTATTCCTCAGCGTAGAAGAAAAAGGCGGATTCCTCGCTTGCATCAACGATTGCTCAATACAGAAAGCTATCAACGAGACATCGGCTAAACGCCACACTGACGTTGCACGCCGCAAAGAGATTCTGCTCGGTACCAACCAGTACCCCAACGTGAACGAAATGGCTGCTGAGAAAATCGAAGACACAGCTTGCAGCTGCGGATGCCACCACGGAGGTGAAGACCACCACAACGCTGAAGGCGCACTCTCCATGAAGCGTGCGGCAAGCGATTTCGAAGCTTTGCGTCTTGCCACTGAAGCTGCTTCCAACCGTCCGAAAGTGTTCATGCTTACCATCGGTAACTTGGCTATGCGACTGGCTCGCGCTCAGTTCTCTACCAACTTCTTCGGATGTGCAGGTTATGAAATCATCGATAACTTAGGATTTGACACCGTTCAGGAAGGCGTTGATGCCGCTCTCGCCAAGAATGCCGACGTAATCGTGCTTTGCTCAAGCGATGACGAATACGCCGCTCTTGCTCCGGAAGCATTCAAGTATCTTGACGGACGTGCTCAATTTGTTGTGGCAGGTGCGCCTGCTTGCATGGACGACTTGAAAGCCGTCGGCATAAACGACTTTATACACGTTCGCTGCAACGTACTCGAAACTCTTCAAGATTTTAACGCTCGACTTCTAAAATAATCAGCACTATGAGACCCGATTTTAAAACTATAGATATAACAAAAGACGCTTTCGGTGCTCAGCATGGTGCCGTAGCTCATGGGGAAGACTGGTTGACTCCCGAGCTTATCCCCGTTAAACCTATTTATACTAAAGATGACCTCGAAGGTATGGAACACCTTAACTTCATGTCAGGTATTCCCCCCTATCTCCGCGGTCCGTACAGCGCAATGTACCCCTTGCGTCCCTGGACTATACGCCAGTACGCAGGATTCTCTACAGCTGCTGAATCCAACGCATTCTACCGCCGTAACCTCGCATCAGGTCAGAAAGGTCTTTCGGTAGCGTTTGACCTCGCCACTCACCGCGGTTACGATGCCGACCACGAACGCGTGGTGGGCGACGTAGGTAAAGCCGGTGTGTCCATCTGCTCTATCGAGGACATGAAAGTCCTCTTCGACGGTATACCTTTGAATAAGATGTCAGTGTCCATGACCATGAACGGCGCAGTGCTTCCCGTGCTTGCGTTCTACATCAATGCAGGTCTTGAACAAGGAGCCAAGCTTGACGAAATGGCTGGTACTATCCAGAATGACATCTTGAAGGAATTCATGGTGCGTAACACTTACATTTACCCGCCGGAGTTCTCAATGCGAATAATCGCCGACATCTTCGAGTACACATCGCAGAACATGCCTAAGTTCAACTCAATTTCTATCTCAGGCTACCACATGCAGGAAGCAGGTGCCACCTGTGACATTGAGCTTGCCTATACACTCGCCGACGGTCTCGAATACCTCCGTGCTGGTGTGAACGCAGGAATGGACATCGATGCTTTTGCTCCCCGCTTGTCATTCTTCTGGGCTATCGGCATGAACTTCTTCATGGAAATAGCCAAGATGCGTGCGGCTCGTATGCTTTGGGCTAAGATTGTAAGCCAGTTCAATCCCAAAAACCCGAAATCACTTGCGCTACGTACCCACTCGCAGACTTCCGGTTGGTCACTCACCGAGCAGGATCCGTTCAACAACGTGGGACGTACATGTATCGAAGCTATGGGCGCAGCGCTTGGTCACACCCAGTCATTGCACACCAATGCTCTTGACGAAGCTATAGCACTTCCCACTGACTTCTCGGCACGTATCGCACGTAACACTCAGATTTATATCCAGGAAGAGACTTATGTAACCAAGGAAATCGACCCATGGGGCGGTTCTTACTACGTAGAGGCTCTTACCCATGCCATCGCTCATCGCGCATGGGCTCACATTCAGGAAATCGAGAAACTCGGCGGTATGGCTAAAGCCATCGAAACCGGACTTCCCAAGCTCCGTATCGAAGAAGCTTCAGCTCGTACTCAGGCTCGTATCGACTCAGGCCGTCAGACCATCGTAGGTATCAACAAGTACCGTCTTGACCACGAAGACCCCATCGATATCCTTGAAATCGACAACACTGAAGTTAGAAAAGAACAAATCGAA
Source organism: Bacteroidales bacterium GP4 (assembly GCA_001701065.1). GTDB lineage: Bacteria > Bacteroidota > Bacteroidia > Bacteroidales > Muribaculaceae > Muribaculum. The sequence goes on along the minus strand of DAAL01000093.1, from coordinate 1,239 downwards.
CGTCTTGACGACCTCAAGGCACATCGTGATGAAAAGGCTGTCAAGGAAGCACTTGCGGCAATCACTGAATGTGTTCGCACTAAGAAAGGCAATCTCCTTGACCTCGCTGTGAAGGCTGCCGGACTCCGTGCCACATTGGGTGAAATCTCCGATGCTTGCGAAGAGGTAGTTGGACGTTATAAAGCTGTAATCAGAACCATATCAGGCGTGTATAGCAACGAAACAAAACAAGACCCCGACTTCATCCGTGCACAAGCCATGTGTGAAGAATTCGCTAAGAAAGAAGGTCGTCAACCGCGTATCATGATTGCCAAGATGGGTCAGGACGGTCATGACCGTGGTGCGAAAGTGGTAGCTACAGGTTATGCTGACTGCGGTTTCGATGTGGACATGGGACCGTTGTTCCAGACTCCTGCCGAAGCTGCCCGCCAAGCTGTAGAAAACGATGTGCACATCCTCGGTGTGTCATCTCTTGCTGCTGGTCACAAGACCCTCATACCTCAGGTGATCGAAGAGCTTAAAAAACTCGGACGCGAGGACATCATTGTAACTGCCGGCGGTGTAATCCCCGCACAGGACTATGACTTCCTTTACAAAGCCGGTGTAGCTGCCATCTTCGGCCCCGGAACAAGAATCCCTGTATCGGCTATCAAGATGCTTGAAATTCTAAACGGAGAGGAAGCTTAACAGCTGTCTCCACTTCCACTCATCAGAACGGGAAAACTCATTTCGAGTCTTCCCGTTCTATTTTTATATACCCCTTAATGAAAGAGGCCACAGTTTCACAACTATGACCTCAAGGGAAAAATTTAGTTAATGTTGATTGTGCGATATCTTTGTCCTGTTTAATAAATCAAAATTTGGACTATTGCATAACCATACCCACTGCACATCAACATCTCTAACTTTAAAATATATATCTGTATTTTTAACCCTATTTTATATTAAAAAGTTTATTTTCATCCCCCTTTTAACAATTCCAGCCGTCCCTTGGCTCAAAAATGACGGCGCTTTTAAGCATCTTGACAGCCCGGCAATGACCCCATCTAAAATTATTTTACTCCACAAACCACTATATATCAACTGCATCCATTTTTACAAAATATTTTATAAAGAAAAGTACGCACAAAAATTTGCACATCTAAAATAAAGTTACTAACTTTGCATCGCATTTGAGAAAAACGCAATGACTCCGTAGCTCAGTTGGTAGAGCAACTGACTCTTAATCAGTGGGTCGAG
>DAAL01000124.1:3071-4327 GCA_001701065.1 Bacteroidales bacterium GP4 | reverse complement strand
CCACGTCCATTTTTAGTGGACAGCAGTGTAATAATTATTATTTTTAATTGCATTTTAGTTATAAAAATCTTCAAAAGGGTTAATTTTTGACACAGCAGGGGGACTACACTCAGCCTACTCGGGCTACTTCGCTTCAGCATCCCCGGTGTCCGGAGCCTTATCTATAAGGTCAAGGAACTGGTCAAGCTTAGGAGTTATGATAATTTCAGTGCGGCGGTTACGCTGTCTTCCAAGAGCCGAGTCATTGTCGGCGATAGGATTATACTCGCCTCGTCCCGCTGCCGACAGCCGTGATGGATTCACACCAAACTTGTCTTGAAGCACCTGCACTACCGATGACGCGCGCAGTGCGCTCAAGTCCCAGTTGTTACGTATATTGGTGCGCGAGATGGGCACAGTGTCGGTATTTCCCTCCACAAGCACGTCGTAGTCCTTATAGTCCTTTATTATCTTGGCGATTTTGCTAAGGGTCTGCATGGCGCGCGAATTGATTTCGTAGCTGCCCGATTTGAACAGCATATTATCGGCAAGCGATATGTACACCACGCCTTTCAGCACCTTCACATCCACCTCTTTAAGCTCGTCGGTGCTCAACGAACGGGTGAGGTTGTTGGTCAGCACCATATTAAGAGAGTCCGATTTCGATTTGGCGCTGACAAGTTGCTTTATGTACTGGTTGGAGGCGTTAATTTCGTCCACCAACTTCGAGATGTTCACGCTTCCCTGTGAATTGGTGGCGAGACTTTGGTTGAGCGAATTCTGCATCTCGGCATATCCCTTCTTAAGCTCATCGTTGCGCTGGCGCGCTTCGGCAAGCAGTGTTTCAAGGCTCTTGTTGTTAGCCTTCGCCTCGGCGAGTGCCATCTGCGAGGCATTGTACTCCTTCTGCAGGGCGGCGTTCTCGTCCCGCAACGTTGTGAACGACTTCTTGCTCACACACCCCGTCGACATCAGCGATACCAATGCCACGGCTATAAATAAACTACGTGACTTCATAATAAAAACAGATTTTTCAATTATAACATTAAAAACATCCGCCTCCACCCCAAGGTTCAATCCCCCCATCTCTATGGTACCGCCACGCTGTGGCTTGATTGGGTGGGGGGATGCACGCTTTCTCCCCCGGTTGCGGGCAACAATGTCGCCCTTACCGGGGGCTACATAGTGTCACGCCGTTACACGGCTCCACCTCCACCCTCCACCCGAGATATCCATAGCCCTCAGGGTGACACCCTACATAGCCTACGGTGTAAACC
>DAAL01000124.1:0-2990 GCA_001701065.1 Bacteroidales bacterium GP4 | reverse complement strand
ATGTCCGTAGCCCTCAGGGCGACACCCTACATAGCCTACGGTGTAAACCGTGGGAGTCCGCGTTGCCCGAGACCCACCCCAAAATCCAAAATCCAAAATACCCTCATTAACAAACACTTACCCCCCCCCCGAATATTTCTAAACATTTTTTTGCAAAAATGCTTGCAAAAACAAAAATCATGCATTAACTTTGCGAACAAGCGGGAAGAGTCCTGCTGTTGAAAAATAGGAAGCGTTTCTTGCTCTATCCGAAAATAGAAAATCGCCAGTTTTTTAAGTCGAAGGTGTGAGCAGCAAATTTGAACGCGTGCGTGTATGTCCACCCCCCACGCAGGGGAGTATGCATATGAGCATGGCGTGGGGTGGGCTGTTTATTTCGACTAAGGTGTTTGGCGATACCTCTATTTTGATAAACTGAACATTGTCCCACGCTTCGCATTTTTTTATTAACAGTCTTATCGGGGATAATGAGACACACAATAAACCATTCACCTAACATGAGGTTATCTACCCTTTTGGCTATTGGATTAGCCACGACCTTAAGTGCAGGGGCTGCCGTGAATACTACAGCCCTCCAGAATCAACTCAGAAGCCTTAATGAGGCAAAGCAAAACACTCTCCAGCTTCTGAACAGTGGAAAAATCAATCAAGCTACCGCCGACCAGCGCATCAGCGTTCTTGACGCTGACATCATGCGTGCCGCAGCCGCAGGCGAAGGAACATGGGTACCTACGCTTGAAATCGTAAAGAACGCCGACGGAGTGCCCACTTCCAAAATTGAGCGCAAGTATGACGACAAAGCCCAGATTATCGAGGCTAAGTACTACCTAATCTCTGATGGCGACGAAGAAAGCGCATATCCCTACAACGTTTCTACTTACGCCTACGACGAAGCTGGGAATACGACCCTACATCAGGTATTATATTATTGGAATGGTCCGGAAAAACCGTCCTCCGGAAACAAATATGAATACGCTTACAACACCAAGGGAAATATGACAAAAGATTACTATTATTTCTTTGACCCATTTAATGAAAAATGGATTACAAGTAGTATGTCTGAGTACGGATGGGACGCTAAAGGTGATCGCCAAATAATGTCTCAAACTATATCTAATCCTGATCAAGATGGTAAATTCCTATCTGGCTCAAAAAGCGAACAGGCTTATGATGCTGAAGGAAATCAAATTTTATATATTAGCTACAACTGGAATGTTGAAGAACAAAAATTCGTAGTCAGCAATAAAACAGAAAATTCTTTTACTAAAAATAATCGTCAGACATTCTACGCCTTTTATCGTTTAATCAACAATGAACTTACCTTATATGATACTTGGACTAAAACTTTCGATGCCAACGACTATCAGACTTCATACGAATCTATGACATGGAACGGCACAGAACTTGTAGGTCAGCAAAAGTGGGAAAGAGCTCGCAATGATAATGGGGAGCAAACCCTTGACGCAAGCTATAATTGGGAGAATGGCAAATGGCTGCCGGCAAGCAAAACCACAACCGAATATGGCGAAGAATTCATTACGCAAATCGCTTATTCCGGTTGGGAAGAAGAATGGATACCATATTACAAATCAGAAACTCCTGTAAGAGGATGGAATCAAGCTAACTACTACAGGGATTACGATAAAGAAGATTGGTATCTCACAAGCAATACAATGACCCTTAAGGATGCAAATTGGGACACAAAGACAGAATATAACCTTTTCTATAATGGGGAAACAGTAAATGGAGTGCGTCAATACTCCGGCACAAAGACTGAGTACACCTATGGTTCAGACAGCGGCGCAATGAAAACTGTCTACGAATGGGACAATGAAACCCAAGATTGGGGTAGAATAATTGAGATATCAGGTGGTTGGAGCAGTGAGTTCTATATTGACAGCAAATCCACTACAGGTATTAATGAATGGGGAAAGGTTGATAATAACGGTCAAAACGGCTATAAAACTACTGAATTCTACCGTACAGGAACTTTGATATGGAAGGCTTCCTATACTTGGGATGCTGAAAAACAAGAATTTGTGGAAGATTACAAGGATGAGTACAAATATACCCTCGACGATAACGGCAATGTTGCTACCCGTGAAATTTACCGTAACGGCGAACTTTTCTCAACCACCTATTACTTCTACACTGAGGTAGGCGGCACTACCGGCGTTGACGATGTGGCTGCAGCAGGTTCTTTCAAAGTGAGCGGCAACACCATCACTTTCGGCGAAGCTACCAACGTGGCTGTCTACACCATCGACGGCAAAATGGTACATAACGGCGTTACCGAGTCTTTGACTCTCGATGCCGGCAACGTCTACATCCTTAAGGGTGAAGGCTGGAACAAAAAAATAGCTCTTTAACAGGCTATTCTCTGCGACGCACAGTATTGCGTCATTACTTGGACTCGTTGTCCTTCCCTGAAGGGCAAGAAAGTTTTCATGGAAGTACAGAGTTTTTACTCTGCCGGGGGAACATCGACCGATGCTCCCCCGGTTTTATTTTGGTATGACGGTAATTTTGACTAAATTTGCATTCGTAACGTAAATAAACATCCTCTAACCGATGAATAAGCTAAATGTGCTCCTTTTAGGATCGGGCGGCAGAGAATCAGCCCTCGCTTGGAAAATAAGCCAAAGCCCTGTGCTTGACAAACTTTATATAGCTCCCGGCAACGGGGGAACGGGTCAATACGGCGAAAATGTAAGCATCTCGCCCCTTGACTTCAAAGCCATCGAGGACTTCGTGGCTGATAAAGCGATAAACCTCATAGTCGTGGGCAACGAGGATCCGCTCGTGAACGGCATATACGATTATTTTGCCGAAAAAGGGATTCCGGTAGTGGGACCGAGCAAAGCGGGTGCCGCTCTGGAAGGGAGCAAGGACTTCGCCAAGCAATTCATGGTGCGCCACAACATCCCCACCGCACGTTACCGCAGCTTCACCGCCAACACCCTTGCTTCGCCTATGCGCTTGTAGTCCTT
>DAAL01000152.1:1681-10606 GCA_001701065.1 Bacteroidales bacterium GP4 | reverse complement strand
TCGTATATCTCAGGAAGGGTCACACCGTGGGAAGCAAGGCGCGCGGCATCCACGGCGACCTCGTATTGCTTCACGAATCCTCCCCATCCGCTCACCTCGGCAACCCCCTCGGTGCCGGCAAGCTGCTTGCGCACCACCCAGTCCTGAATGGTGCGGATATCGGACAGCGAATATTTATCCTCGTACCCGGCTGCTGGACGGATAGTGTAATGGAATATCTCACCCAACCCTGTTGTGATGGGAGCCATCCCCACTGTGGCTTTGCCCGAGGGCAACAGTTCCTCGGCTTCCTTTAACGCTTGATTCACCTGCTCCCTCGCCCAATACACATCGGCATTCTCCTTGAACACCAATGTTATCACCGAGAGTCCGCTGCGGCTTATGCTTCGCCGTTCAACAATGTCAGGGACATTGGCAAGCGCCATTTCTATAGGTGTGGTTATGGACTGCTCCACTTCCTGCGCGCCGAGCGAAGGAGCCTGGGTAATCACCTGCACCTGATTGTTGGTAATGTCAGGAGTGGAGTCGAATGGCAATTGCGACAGGGAGTAAGCACCCCACACTATAAGCACAATCGTCATCACTCCTATCACCAACTTATTCTTGATAGAAAAATGAATTAATTTCTGAAACATATTAGTCCTGATAGATTGTTATATTTCGCCGTACAAAGTTATAACACGGCAATAACCCGGATGTTACAACATTCGGGGCAATAATTGCACAATTACGGAGCTAAATACTAAGCTCTTGTGCCGAAATCAGGACTTACGGGAGGCGCGCGACGGGGTTTATGCGCCCTACACGGTGTTTTTCGGTATTTTACTATGACCCGGGACGAACAATCAATGATGAAGGGGAAATAGAACGGCTCGACTGCCGAAACGTAAAGCACGGCATCGCCGGGATGAAACTTGACAATCCCTGTACCATGGTCCTGCCGGGAGTCAAGATAATCGCCCTTCTCCATACATGCCCCGGCATGATGGGTGTGCCGGTCATTGTCGACATCATCTTTGTCGCAATGCTCGGTAACGGTACATATCACATCCCCGTGGTGATGGTGGGTGACACAAGGCATCAGCAGCAGTGCAAGCACTGCCACCAACACCAGCGGGATATGTAATCGCATTTTCACTATTGAGCATCCTCCTCAAAAGAGAATTCATCATCAGCAAACTCATCGTCGCTCAAGTCAAGCGATGCCTGTTCGCCGTCCGAAGCCTTGGGGGCAGCCTTTTCGGCAACCTTCACTGTGGGCTTCCCTTTGGAGCTTTTGGTTTCCGACGCGCCTTTAAGGGCTTCCATGATTTTAGCCTCAAGCTCATCGGCAAGTTCGGGATTGTCGGCAATCACTCTCTTGGCGGCATCACGTCCCTGAGCTATCTTAGTTCCGTCGTAGCTGAACCATGAACCGCTCTNNTTCTGGATGATGTCGTATTCAACTCCGAGGTCGATAATCTCACCTGCCTTGGAGATACCTTCACCGAACATTATATCGAACTCAGCGCGCTTGAATGGAGGGGCAACCTTGTTTTTCACCACTTTTACCTTAGTGTGGCGACCAAGAATCTCCTCGCCGTCCTTAATGGAAGTTGTGGGACGAATGTCGATTCGCACCGAAGCATAGAACTTCAAAGCGTTACCGCCAGTAGTGGTTTCGGAGGGACCGAACATCACCCCTATCTTGTCACGCAACTGGTTGATGAATATACAGCAAGTGTTGGTGCGGGCTATAGTTCCGGTGAGCTTACGCATAGCCTGTGACATAAGTCGAGCCTGCAGACCTACATTGCGGTCGCCCATGTCGCCTTCTATCTCGCTCTTGGGAGTCAGAGCCGCAACCGAGTCGACAACGATAATGTCGATGGCTGAACTGCGTATAAGCTGTTCGGTTATTTCAAGTGCCTGCTCACCATTGTCAGGCTGCGAAATCAACAGATTGTCCACATCCACTCCGAGTTTCTCGGCATAGAAGCGGTCAAATGCGTGCTCGGCATCGATGATAGCGGCTATGCCTCCGCGGCGTTGAGCCTCGGCTATGGCATGAATGGCAAGAGTGGTCTTACCGGAAGATTCGGGACCGAATATCTCGATGACACGTCCGCGGGGGAATCCTCCCACACCGAGGGCGAAGTTAAGACCTATGGAGCCGGTGGGAATAACCTCCACCTCTTCCACATTGTCGTCGCCGAGTTTCATCACGGCACCGCGTCCGTAGGTTTTCTCGATGGATTTCATCGCTTGCGACAAAGCATCGAGCTTAGCCGATGCCACGTCATCGCCGGCACCGCCCTTCTTTATTGAAGTCTTTTTAGTCTTTTCCATAAATTCAATAGTTTTTCAATGTTATTAATTGCTGCCGCCTATGACATCCAGTAACTGCTGTCCGGCGTTTTTAGTATCCACTTTGTTGATGATGTGGGTTATGCGGTGCTCCTTGTCAGTGACGAAGGTTGTGCGCACAGTGCCCATGTATTCACGCCCCGCCATCTTCTTTTTCTGCCACACACCGAAAGCCTGATTGACCGTGGTGTCAGGATCGCTCAACAGATGGAACTGCAAAGCGTACTTCTGGGCAAACTTCTTGTGGCTTTCGATAGAGTCCTTGCTTATTCCTATAAGCTGATAGCCGAGCGCACGGAGTCGGGCATAATCGTCACGCAAAGAACAAGCCTCGGCAGTACAGCCCGGGGTATTGTCCTTGGGATAGAAATATATAATGAGGGGTATGCCGGCGAAATCAGCTGTAGTGACTTCTTCACCGGCGGCGTTATAGCCGAGTACTGCGGGGATTGTGTTTCCTATTTCCATAATTAGTTGTGTTTCAATTTCTATCACAAAGATACAAATCAAGGTGTGCAACACCGTTGCACACCCATGTTAAAATTAATTAACACCGAAGTAGATAGCCTACACGGTGAGTATTTCCTTTTCTTTAGCGGCAAAAAGCTCGTCGATTTTCTTCAGATACTTGTCATGAAGCTTCTGTGCCTGTGCTTCGGCATCCTTCTCCACATCCTCGGGCATACCGAGCTTCACGGCTTTCTTAAGACCTTCGATAGCATCGCGGCGGGCGTTGCGCACCGACACTTTGGCATTCTCAGCCTCAGCCTTGGACTGCTTCACGAGAGTCTTACGGCGTTCCTCGGTCAACGGAGGGATGGAAAGACGTATCACTTCGCCGTTGTTTTCGGGAGTGATGCCCAACTCGGAGTTGATAATGGCTTTCTCTATCTCCTTGAACATCGATTTTTCCCACGGAATGATGGTGATGGTGCGCGCGTCGGGCACACTCACATTGGCGACATTGGATATAGGAGCCGCGCTGCCGTAGTATTCCACACGGATAGCATCGAGGATTTTAGGATTTGCTTTACCGGCACGGATGTGGGCTAACGCTTCGTCCAGATATGCCACCGCCATTTCCATTTTTTCTTCGGCAGGCTCAAGATAAGTTTTTACTTCAGTACTCATTTATATTTGTGTTTTGTCGGTTAATATACAAGGGTGCCAATGCTTTCTCCTGAAAGCACTTTTTTGAGATTGCCGGGAACATCCATGTTGAACACGATTATTGGCAGATGATTCTCCTTGCAGAGAGCCGTGGCGGTAAGGTCCATCACTTTAAGTCCGCGGTTATACACATCATCGTAGGTGATTTCCGAGAACTTAGTGGCTGTGGGATCCTTCTCGGGATCGGCGGTATAGATGCCGTCCACACGAGTGCCTTTGAGCATAACATCAGCTTCCACTTCTATTCCACGGAGAGCCGAACCGGTGTCAGTGGTGAAGAACGGATTGCCTGTGCCGCCTGAGATGATAGCCACTTCGCCGTTGTCGAGTGCTTCGATAGCGCGCCACTTGCTGTAATGTTCTCCGATAGGGAACATGTTGATGGCGGTGAACACCCGTGCTGGCTGACCGATGGCGGTGAGCGCCGAACTCAATGCAAGCGAGTTGATGACAGTGGCAAGCATCCCCATTTGGTCGCCCTTCACGCGGTCGAAACCTTTGGATGCTCCGGAAAGACCGCGGAAAATATTGCCGCCGCCTATCACGATAGCCACTTGAACTCCTGAATCAACAATCTCTTTTATCTGGGTGGCGTATTCATTAAGTCTTACGGTGTCAATGCCGTAACCTTGGTGACCCATCAGGGACTCACCACTCAGCTTCAATAATATTCTGTTATATTTTGTTCTGCTCATGCTTTTACAAGGCGTTTTTTGGTTGATATCACAAAGATAATGTTTCAACTTGGAAAATCGGCAAAAATACTCGTGAAAATTTACAAAAACTTATCCGATACCTGAAAACTGCCCCCATCGGACCTCCGGAATCTTAATAGTTCCGGCATCACTTTTTACGAAATATGGCAGTTTGAGCCACGAAAAATTGCGAAATATGGCAATATAAAACTCAATAATTTTCTAAATATGGCAGTTTGAGTCATGAAAAATTGCGAAATATGGCAATTCAAAACCCAACAATTTTCTAAATATGGTAGTTTAAGCCATGAAAAATTACGAAATATGGCAATTTAAAGTCCTAAAATTTGCGAAATATGGCAATTTGGATTATTTTTGCAGAAAAAGCAACACTGACTATGGACTTTCTCAAAATACTCAGCGACCAAAAGGATGAGCTTGACAACATGAACGTTACGAAGTTCATCAAGCGCAAGGAAGAAGCCGATATAAATCTTGACAGCCAGTTGGCTCAGGTGGTTATCGGTGTGCGCCGTTGCGGAAAGTCCACTTTATGCAAAAAAGTACTGATAGAAAGCGGAGTGTTATTCGGCTACATAAATTTCGATGATGAACGTTTGATAGACCTGAAAGCATCGCACTTCGACGACATACTACAAGCCCTCTACCGGATAAACGGCAAGATAACGCATCTTTTTCTTGACGAAGTACAGAATATACCGCGCTGGGAACTGTTTGTCAACCGTATGCTCCGCCAAGGAATGCGCTTGATAGTGACAGGAAGCAACGCCAACCTTCTTAGCGGAGAGTTGACCACACATCTTGCAGGTCGTTACCACGAGATAAAGTTATTTCCGTTCTCGTTTACCGAATATTGCATGTACAAGGGCATCGACATAAAAAGCCTCTCCACCAAAGCCCAGGCACTGCGCATGAGAACACTTGACCGATACATGGAAATAGGCGGTATGCCGGAAATAGTGGACGGAATAGCCGACAGAGATTATGCCGATGCGCTATTGCACACAATAGTGTATAAGGATGTGTGCCGGAGATATAAAATCAGGTACACCGAAACCGTGTGGCGACTCGCCAATGTAGTCCTCGACCGATTTTGCCAAGAAATGCTTTCCACCAAGCTATCCTCCGAAGTGGGAATAAAGTCACACCACACAGTGGATAATTACCTTCGGTATCTTGCCGATGCCTACCTGATATGCATGGTGAACAAGTTTTCGTGGAAAAGCCCCGACCGCCGTCGCACTCCTAAAGCCTACGTTATCGACTTGGCATTTGTGGCGCACCACGAGGGGGCGTTGCAGTCGGAAGCTCTCGGATGGAAACTTGAAAACATAGTGGCAATAGAACTGCTCAACCGCAACGACAAAAAATCGGACCGGCTATACTATATCAGAGAGTACCGTAACTACGAAGTGGACTTCGTGGTAGTAAATGACAACCGCATAACGGAACTAATACAAGTGACTTACGACTTCACAAATCCCTCGGTGAAACAATACAACCGGGAAGTGGGCGGACTGATAAAAGGGTCAGAAGCCACAAAATGTGAGAATCTGACCCTTATAGTTATGCAAGGCGAGCCGCGCGACATCCATGTCGACGGCAAGACCGTTCATGTGGTGCTTGCCTGCGACTGGCTTATCAACGCTTCACGTACACTCGATATTCGCCCGGAGCAAGACGTGTAGGAAATTCTTCAGCCTTGGCGGTAAAGAAGTTCACCATGGTCTTGTCCTTAGCGGGAGCTTCGCCGGTGAACACCACATCCTGTGCCTCGGCTCCGAGGTTCACAAACACCGTGACACCGCTGTTGTCGACCGAGCGGCTGAACACATACACATCGGGGCTTTCAGTCATGTAGCGCACTACCTCGCCGCCGTCTATTCCTGCCTGGAGCGCCGGCTGAGTGTGTTTCAAGTGGTTAAGCTTCTGATAAAACTCGAAATATTTGTTGTGAGGCTCCCATGTGGGAGGAGTGTCCTTCTTGAAGAATTCAAAGGCGCGGTCCATGCCGGTTTCCTGTCCGGTGTAGATGAGCGGCATACCGGGAAGAGTGTAACTGAGCACGGCGAAAGCATCGGTGAGATTGCCGAGGCGGTCAAATTCAGTGCCTTCCCATGAGTTCAAGTCATGATTGGTAACCATGTTCATCAGATAAGAATCGCGGGGATATTCCGCTGCCTGTGAAGCAAGGAGCGAGTCGATTGCCACGGCGCGTTTCACCGGGAATGTCTTTACTGTCCCGTCTTCCCCTTTGAAAGTGTATTGCCCCGAAGTGGCGGCTATCTCGCTGAATAGGTCCTTCATAGGCCAGTTGTAGCCCATGTTGAACGCATTCTTGTGGAGTTCGGGCTTACTTGCCTCGGCAAGCATGAACACTTCCTTTACCGAGTCAAGCTGCGGACGGGTTTCATCCCAAAAGTCGGTGGGCACCTCTCCCGCCACGTCCACACGGTAACCGTCCACATCCACATCGGTGAGCCAGTATTTCAGCGCATCCACCATGGCGGCGCGCATCTCCTTATTGTTATAATCGAGCTTGTACACATCGGTCCAGTCGTAAGGTCCGTACATGGCTCCGGTGCTGTCCTTGGCGTACCAGTCGGGGTGTTCTTTCACCCATGCGTTGTCGCGTCCGGTGTGGTTGGGAACCCAGTCGAGTATAACCTTCATGCCGAGGGTGTGCGCCTTGTCCACCACCTTCTTGAACTGCTCCACAGTACCGAATTCAGGATTGAAGGCTTTGTAGTCCTTAACTGCATAGTAGCTTCCGAGTTCACCTTTCTTCCCTTCCTGGGAGATAGGATAGACGGGCATAAACCACAAAATGTCCACACCCAACTCTTTCAGGCGCGGAAGCTCCTTCTCGAATGCGGTGACGGTGCCGGAATCGGTGTACTGGCGCAGATTGACCTCATAGATCACTGCGTTGCGACTCCATTCGGGTTGGGACACTGTGGTAAACGTGCTGTCACGTGGAGTGTTAAGCGACGCTTCACTTTTTTTCTTGCCGGTGCAGCCCATAAATCCTGCGGAAAGCAGAGCGGCAGCCATTGTCAGTAGAATGTACTTCTTTTTCATAAAAAATCTTATCTTTAGAATCTTTTAGCAAATATACTATTTATATTTACGGACTACAAAACTTAACGCACAAATGTTGGAATAAATTGAATTCCAAGCACGGCGGCTATACGGATGAAGCTTGAAAGTTGAATATCGGCTTTGCCTCTCTCAACTCGTGCTATATAGGTCTGTTCCCTACCTATTTTCTCGGCTAATTGCTTTTGGGTCAATTTCAGTTCCCGGCGACGTTCACGCAAGAGCGTTCCGTAATACCAGGCAAGAGCCTCAGCATTAAATTGTTCACGTGCAGGGGTACCGCCAACTCCATATTCTTCATCCAATACTTGGTTGAATGTTGACAATTTTGCTATTTTATCAGGATCTAACTGTATCATTTTTTCAGATTGTTTAATATTGATTGAGCTATTTCTATTTGTTTCCTATAATCTTTTGTTGACTTCTTAAGGAAACCGTTAAGAAGGATTATTTTGGTTGCCTCTATTACATTCGAGTTATCCAACGAAAAGAGAATAGTTCTATATTCATTAGTTCCTACCGATACTCTCATTTCGTACAAATCAGAGCCTTGTAAATGTTTAACAAATTTAATCGGTACGTCGTACACTGATATTACAACCTCAATGACATATTTAAATTTAAGCTGAGCTTTGACAGGCAATGAATTATAAAATGCCTCGAATTGAGGCGTTTTATAAACTGTCCTAATCTCTTTATTTGCATTTCCGTTGTAATCCATGTTGCAAATATAACTAATTAGTTATATTTAAACAAATAAATTCCACATATATCTTGCTCGTACATCAAAAAAATCAGATGCTTAGCGGAAACTAAGCGTTTTTTTCGCTATTTTTGTGTATTCTACATTGTTTATACATTGTGGTTACCAACTGATTCAAGTGATTATATTCTAAATTTAATGTCTTATAGATCGATGAAACACTTATTTATGCCCCTGAAAGCTTTGGCTGTGAGCGTATTGTGCGCCATAGCACCGGCATTGTGCGCATCCGCGGCAAGCGGAACAATCACCGTCACCACCCCCGACGGACGCATAGTGACTGTAAAAGCCGTTAATGACAACATTTTCCGTGTCGTGAACACCCCGCGCGGAGTAAAAGGCACAGCCACCCAAGCTGTGACACTTCCGGTGCAGCCGTTCCGCGGAGCGGTGGCACACGACAGCGTGAGCTTCACCATCATGCTCCCCTCAGGCGTGGGCGCTGTGCTTGACAGAGCCACCGGTGCAGTATCCTTCCTGAATAAAGAGGGCGAACTTGTGAACGACAACGGCATCCGCACCACCGGCGACAGCATCCAGTCGCTCAGCCTCACCACCCGTGGCGCAGGCGTGTTCTACGGCGCAGGTGAACGCGGACACAGTTTCAAGCTCAACGGCGACACCCTCGTGATGTACAACCGCCAGAACTACGGCTACACCGAAGGAGATCCGCGAATCAACCAGATGAACATCACTATCCCCTACTTCGTCAGCACCGACGGCTACGGAGTGCTCTTTGACGACTACGCCGCAGCAAGCCTTGTGCTCTCCGACCCCATCACCTACACCTCCGAGGCTTCGGCTCCGGTGTCCTACTATTTCGTGTACGGC
>DAAL01000152.1:0-1575 GCA_001701065.1 Bacteroidales bacterium GP4 | reverse complement strand
CCGACGAGACACGCGGCGTGATCGACACCCTCAAGACCCAGGGCTATCCCGTGGACGGAGTGGTGCTCGACCTGTACTGGTACGGGCAGGAGACCGATATGGGTAGGCTCGAATGGAATCCCGAACAGTGGGGCGACCACAAGAAGATGCTTGCCGACCTCAAGGACCAAGGGGTCAACACCATAATAATATCGCAGCCTTACATCAACAAGATAGGCGCTATCGACAACTACAACGAACTTGCATCCAAAGGACTCCTCACCAAGAACGCCAAGGGCGAGATAAATGATGTCACCACATGGGTGGGCGAGGCAGGAATGTTTGACGTGGCAAATCCCGACACCCGCCGTTGGCTCCGCGAACGTTACCGCACACTCACCGATGAGGGCGTGACAGGATGGTGGGGCGACCTCGGTGAGCCAGAAGTGCATCCCGAGTCGATTGTGCACCACAACGGCGAAACCGCCCGGCAGTACCACAATGTCTACGGCAATGTGTGGAGCTCAATCATCTACGACCTATTCAAGGACGAATACCCTGACAACCGTCTGATGACCCTCATGCGAGGAGGCACAACAGGGCTCCAGCGTTATAGCGTGTTCCCCTGGTCAACTGACGTTTCCCGTTCATGGGGCGGACTGCAGCCGCAAGTGAAAATAATGCTCAACTCAGGACTTAGCGGACTCGGCTACATGTCGCACGACGTGGGCGGTTTCGCCATCGACGAGGAGAATCCCACCGACCCCGAACTTTATCTGCGGTGGCTGCAATTGGGCGTGTTCTCGCCGGTGCTTCGCACCCATGCGCAGAAATTTGCCGAACCTTACCACTATCCTGAGTATGCCTCAGTATTCCGTGACCTTGTAAAGATGCGTTACCGCTGGCTCCCCTACAACTATACCCTCGCCTACGAAAATGCGTCCAAAGGCTATCCGCTTGTGCGTCCGCTTAACTTCATGACACCGTCCGACACTACCGTCAACGGCATTACCGACGAATACCTGTGGGGCGACGAGGTGCTTGTGGCTCCGGTGCTAACTCAGGGTGCAAAATCGCGCCGTGTAGTGCTTCCGGCAGGCATATGGATTGACTATAACGACCCGAAGATGGACTACCGCGGTCCCTCGACCATCGACTACAAGCTTGACAGCATGGAGGTGATTCCGCTCTTTGTGCGCGCCGGCGCGTTTATTCCGCAGGCACCCTATGCCATGGAGAATACCGGCGACTATGACCCGTCGTGCTACGAAGTCCTATATTATCCCCGCGAAAACGGCGAAAGCAGCTACACGATGTATGAGGACGATCGCACATCAACCACGTCGCTTGCAACCGGCGAGTATCAGCTTGTGGAATTCAGCGGCAATGTCACCGACACCGCCATCACCGTCACGGTGGACGTGAACGGCACATATGCAGGTGCGCCGGAGTCGAAAGAGATAACCCTCGTGCTCCCCGGTATCACATTAGGATCGTTCAAGAACATCGCCGTCGACGGCAAGGAAGTCGTGAATTTCTTCGGTGACGATGCGCCGTCAGCCGATGAAGCGTTGGGCGACGCTCGTGTCACCTTCA
>DAAL01000257.1:391-4900 GCA_001701065.1 Bacteroidales bacterium GP4 | reverse complement strand
GTACCGTGAATATGCCGGGGAGAAGCAGTGACCATGACAGGCGCAATGGCGGCAACCGGCTCTATCTGAGCCGCCCATCCGGCTGCAAAGGCACTGAAACCGCCGCCGTAAACACCGCCAAGCTCATGGCTGGGGTCGATGGCATCACTGCCGTACCATCCGGGATAGACATGCACGGCATAGCCTATATTATCCCCTTTAATGGGATACTTGGCAAATCCGGCATACTGCGACTGATAGCCTGTGCCGGGAATCCAAAGGATGTTTTCGCATCCGTTGCCACGCATAATGTCGACTATTTCCTGAAAAAAGACCGTCAGATTACGAAAACAAGCGTCGGAACTTGAACCGTATTGTCCGTCGGTGCCCTTTATGTCAATAGGCTCGTTGGCAAGCTCAAACATTATGTGGGGATTGTTCTTCAATTTGTAGTGGGATGACACGTGATTCCACACCTTTTTAAGATAGTCATGGTACTTGCCGCCCACTTCTATTTCTTTGGGGCACACACCCGGCGGACGCATCACCACATAAAGTCCTTTGGACACGGCGTATTCAGCCATGGGGATAAACACCTTATTTAGATACTCGCGAAAACGGTCGAAATTGAACGCCGATATGTCATGCTCCCCGGCAGTAGCAATCCCTGGAGTGTTGGACCAATACGGATCCATGTGCATACGCACAAAATTCATTTTCCAACCCGCGCTTAGGATTTCATCTATCTTCTTTTTGTTGTAGGCAAGACAGCCATTGATATCGTAGTTATTCCACTTGGAGCCTTGTTCGTTGAACCACGGGCTGTAAGTCTGAGCGAAGCCGTGAAGGTTCACTATATTACCGGATGAGTCCTTAAGATAGCGACCTTCGACATGGAGAACCGGCATGTCCATGCCTTCCCAAGCCCAAGCCGCACCGGCACATAACAGAGCAATTAATGTGATAAGTTGGCGTAATTTAATCATTATGTAATGAGATTTTATGTTTTTGCTGAAAGTAAGGCGATTTTGGTCAATATTTAATGCCATTGGTGAGCATTATTTCTTTTAGACGGAAATTTTCGGTTTTCAGAGTGTCGATTTCCACACGCAGCATGTCAAGTTTTTCCTGAAGAACCTCGTTTCGCTCGACAAGCGAGTCAATGCGTTGCTGCATCGTGTCGACACGGGCATGCATCGCCACATGCTCTTTGTCGGACTCTTTATGGGCTTGAGTGTGGAAATAATTCAGTAGCTGGGTGAGCATACTCGCTTCGTTACGAGCCACATCCGGCACTTGTTCTATGTCAGGCTGAGTATCGGTGTCGACATAGTAGTCATGTAGATCCACATCACCGAATATCTCGGCAAGTCGTTGACGCTTGTTGGTGGGCAACGGACTTTTTCCGTTTTCTATCGCAGAAAGAAAGCTTTGCTTTATCTGCAATTGCTCAGCCAGAATGCGTTGGCTCATACCATGGTCTTTACGAAGACGCGCAATATCGATTCTATACATAAAAGGAAATAATGTTATCGACAAAAATGCTATTATAGACAAAGTTAACTAAAACTTCCCTATTCACAAAATCCAACGCTCCAAAATACGGTAAAATAATTGCGGATAAACCCCGGTCACAATCAAAAACGCAGTCAGGAAAGCGGACAGTCGCCCGCGGCAAGTTCACGAAGCATACATATTGTTTTCATGATAAGCCTATGCGCGTTATTCATAATGACAAGAAACATCAATGCGCTGCACGCCCTTTGTCTAAAAGATTGATTCACAAAGAAATACCCCCCCCCATTTGTAACAGAGGGAATGCAAGGGCAACCTTGTCTTAGATGCCACTTTATTAGCTAAATAGCTAATATTCATTACTACAAATAATATCGATGCCATAGATAATAATGCCGAATTAAAATATTCAATAACACCCCCTTAAGAAGCCTTATTCAAAAATTACACCACAAAGATAACTAAAATGCCCCTCATCCGCAAAAATAATAAGGCGGCTATTCGGCAAAGAGCAAAAAGAAGTTCTAAAGGTGGAGCTTTACGCCGAGGTTGAGGCTGATGCGCGCCATGCCGTTGCCGTCGGGCATGTCATAGGCTGAGTTGTCCTGATGGATGAATGCGTTCACGCCGGAGAGGGACGCTGTAACTCCGAAGCGTCGGCTAATCTTGAACTCGGTGCCGAGAGTAAGGTTGGAACCAAGACCGCACTTGGTTGCGCTCATACTGCGTTTCGATGTGGACAGTTTGGCGCGTTCGGTAATCATTATAAATCCAAGACCTGCCTTGACAAAGAAATCCCATCGTGAACCGGGACGCGACCAGTGGTAGACTCCCTGCGGAGCAAAATAATTGAGCATCATGCTCTCATCGGCATGGGTGTACAATCCTCCATACTCCTTGCCGGTGGCGATATAGCCGGAATAAAGGAAACCTGCGCCCCATCCCCGGGATGAAATCCAGTCGTAACCAGCCTGCCAGTCCCAACCCAGTCGTGGGTCGCCCGAAGTCCATCGGCTCTGGACATGGGAGTAAATGTGGCTGTAACCACCTGTTACATAGACCGAATGGTTGCCCGCTGCGGAACTCTCGCCGGAATTTTGGATGTTCTGCGCATTTGCGTCCAACGCCATCACAAGGAAGGCGACCATTGCAATAAGATTATATATTTTCATGATTTGTTCATTAGTTGTTTGCTTCCACAAAAGTAATAATTTCCATAGAAAAACGCTCCGAAACGACTGTTAAATATACAATGCAGCCGAAAGTTTCCATTATACTGGAAACTTTCGCCAATTTTGATAAAAGTTTTGGTTATAACGGAAACTTTTACTAATTTAGCGAAAAGTTTAAGTTATAATGGAAACAATAACCAATATACCTCGCCCACAGTATCTAAACAAAATACTTCCTTTTGTCAACAAAGGGATGATAAAAGTCTTGACCGGTCAACGTAGAGTGGGCAAGAGTTTTATTCTGCAATCAATTGAGAATATTATCAGAAAAGATGACCCTGAGGCAAATTTCATAAATATAAATATTGAAGATTTTGAATACTCTCACATTATCGATGCCAAAACCCTTCACGATGAAATTTCATCAAGGTTGTCAACATCCCTGAGAAACTACATCTTCATTGATGAAATCCAGGAGGTAAAAGACTTCGATAAAGTAATCAGATCCTTAAATCTAAACGGCAACAATGACATATATGTCACCGGAAGCAACTCGTCAATGCTGTCGTCGGAAATAGCATCCCGTCTTGCGGGAAGGAGTCTGGAGGTTAAGGTACACCCTCTCTCCTATTGCGAGTTCCTTGATTTTCATTCATTGGCGGACTCGGATGAATCATTGGAGCTATACTTACAGTATGGTGGTATGCCTTATCTCAGAAATCTTCCCCTGCGCGATACATGGGAAGAGTATCTTCATGGCATCACCGATGCAATAGTGTATCGTGACATTGTGAGTAGACATGCCATCAGAAACAATGATTTTCTGCAAAGGATTCTTCTGTTTTTCGCTGACAACATAGGTAAAATATTCACAGCTAAAAGCATTGCCGATTATCTAAAAGCACAACGCATCAACACTACCGTGACAAGCGTGCAAAGCTACGCCGACTACACCTGTGAAGCGTACATTATCAACCGAGTAAGACGCTGGGACGTGGAGGGCAAACGCTATTTTGAGATTGGAGAAAAATACTATTTTGAAGACCTGGGCATACGAAAGGCAATCGTGGGCTATCGTCCAATGGACATAGGCGGGATACTCGAAAACACTGTTTTCAACAAATTGGTTTATGACGGCTATAATGTGAAAGTTGGTGTAATGTCCAAAGGCAAGGAGATTGATTTCATCGCCGAAAGAAACGGCGAGTTAAAATACCTGCAGGTTGCCGTGAATGTTAACGACCAAAACACTGCCGAACGGGAGTTTGGCAATTTAGTTGCCATCCCTGACAACTACGAGAAAGCAGTAATCACCCTGCATGACGCATCGCCTAACTCCTACAAGGGCATATCGCTCCTATCTTTGCGTCAGTTCCTAACCAAGTAACATTAGCTGCGCCACGATGTGGCTTGGGGGAATGGGGGTGGATGCGGTTTACGGCGCTTGCGGACTACGATGTAGCCCTTACCGCCGCCTACAAACGGGGTTCATCGCACTGCGATTGTGCCCTACGGGAAAGATGGCTCGGGCTTCTCCGGCTTCTAAGGCTACTCAGCCGACTCGGAGATGCTGATAATATAGGAAATATAAAATTAGCTCGGGCGACTCGGGCGGCTCAGCCGACTCGGGCTTCTCTGATAATTTTGGTGGCGGAGGATGCTGATGGGGAGGATGCAGGGTATTGTGGTAGAAAGCTTTCGACCATCCATTTATAATTTACGATTAGTAACTATTCTGCAATTTAGGGTTAGTAACTGTTCTGCAATTTAGGGTTGGTAACTGTTCTGTAATTTATGGTTAGGAACTATTCTGCCAAAAAGTATTAAAGTGGGGAGGGGCGGG
>DAAL01000257.1:0-280 GCA_001701065.1 Bacteroidales bacterium GP4 | reverse complement strand
GGGCTCTTTTTGTAACAAGGCTCGGCAAGGGGAGAGGATGGAGGGGAGAGTGGAGAGAGAAGAGGGGAGAGAATGATAAGGGTTAAGCGGTGGCGGTAAGGAGTGTGGCTTTGCCTACCACGGTTATGGAGGAGGCGGATGCCGGGACAAGGAGTGTCTCGCCACGGACAAGGCGGGTGTTCACTTCAGCATCGGTGAGCACTTCGCACTCTCCATCGATGCACATTATGACGGTGAACGAGTCCACATTGACCGGGAGGTCCTGACGATCATCGACCAC
>DAAL01000214.1 GCA_001701065.1 Bacteroidales bacterium GP4 | reverse complement strand
ATTAACAATCGTTATGAAACACCCTCTAATAATGCTTTCGGCTATTGAGATACTTTGATCCTGACCGCAATCGTCGACTATTATACATTCAATAGCACCGTTATAGGTCTGGGAAATGACAGAACGCAGACAAGACTCGATATAAGGCTCGACATCGTAGACGGGTATAATAACAGAAATCAGAGGTAATGCCATGGCTGCTACGTTTATAGATGCAGGATTTGCTTTAACTGACGTATCTCACTTAACCTCAGGAGAGCACTTCCGCCAAAAAACATCAACAGGAAGCACAACGAAGCAACCAAAATCTTACAGATGGCATTATCGGCAAGAGTCATTGACAGATAGGACACCGCACCGCAAACAGCCGTGAGCAATGTAATCAGCCATAATGCCTTGAACTGCCGGCGGTAGCCTGCATGGATGACTTTCTTGACAAAGTGTATTATAACCACAATATCAAACATACTATACAGAAACATACCAGCGCAAAGCCATACCAACCCAAACGGCAGCGTGGCAAAAAGAATGCCTAAAGCCACAACCTTCTTTATAATCTCGGCTTTCAGAAACAAATCGGAACGACCCTTGACATTGAGCATCTGGTTGTTGATGACCATGACCGGGGTCCACATGTAGGCTATCGCGAGTATCGAGATGAGTTGCGCAGCTGGAAGCCATTTCTCAGTAAGCACAGTCAGCACAAGCGGTTCGGCAATCACAGCCAGCAACACCATCAACGGAAACACAATGTAGCATGACATGCGCAGATAAACTATAAACATGCCCTCCAGCCAATTGTCGTCGTCCTGATGCTCACATTGCACCGGGTACACCGCACGGCTGATAATCATGACAATGTTAGTGGACGGATACTGGGAAATGGTATAGGCACGGTTGTAAAACCCCACATCGGAGGCATTATAGATTTTACCTATAACGAGGGTGTAAAGATTCAAATAGATGGTGTGGAGCAAACTTGACACAAGCAGTTTGGACCCGAACGAGAACATCCGCCGGAATGAATTCACGGAAAAGGTCAACAAAGGACGCCATTTAGCGGCTATCCAAAGGAATAGAGCCGTCAAGAGGTTGCCTAACAGCCCTTGCGCCACCAAAGCCCACACGCCGTAGCCATTATAAGCCATAGCAATGCCCACTATTCCGCTGATTATGACCGAAGCAAGCGACACTTTTGCCTGAAGCTTGAAATTAAGGTCGATATTCAAGCGGGTGCGCTGCACCACCGAGAGGCTTCCAAGAATCAGATTCAATCCCACCCAGCGTGTGATTACAGTCAGTTCAGGCTGATTATAGAACCCGGCAATAAAGGGAGCGCAGATGTATAATCCAACATAAATCACTGCCGAAACCGCAAGGTTGAAATAGAACACAGTGGAGAAGTCCACCTCATCACGGTCCTTCTTCTGAATCAACGCATTGCTGAACCCGCTATCAATGAAGGTTTGGGCTACAGCCATGAAAATAGCGAGCATGGCGATAAGACCATATTCTTTAGGAGTAACGAGTCGGGCTGTAATCAAGCTCAACAAAAAGGATACGCCTTGAACCGAGAATCGTTCAATGCCGCTCCAAACAACTCCTTTTGCAGTGGTACCTGACATGCAATCTTAATCTTTGAGTACAAAGATAAGTATTTTTCAGCCAAACTGCATCATAATATATCCTGCATATGCGACAACGTTTATTAATTCGTTTTTTGTAATGTCACAACAAATGACTACATTTGTGTTACTTTAATTGAAAGATGAAGAAAACAAAAAAGAGAAACAGAACAGGCAGAAAAGCCGCAAGAAGGAAACCTCGCAGAAATCCGCGGGGATATATTCTCGCTGTGGCTCTACTTATAGCGGTGGTGCTCCAAAGCACAAACTTTGCGGGATGCACTCCACCTGACGAAAATGAGTCAACACCTTCCGGCTCGGAGATTCCGGCTATCGACTCAAAAGAGATGATGAAAGTGGAACCGTCAGCGCATGCCGATGAGCAGATAGTGGAGTATAAAGGAATGACAGTGTCGTTCAATCAGTCGAAACATGTGCCTAACTGGGTGGCATGGGAACTTACACGTGATGAAGTGCATGGCACAGTGCCCCGGGCAAAAGGATTTAAAAGTGACCCACGTGTTAAGGGATGCCCCGAACCTTGGGACTACAGCAATTCAGGGTATGACCGCGGGCATATGGCTCCTGCCGGCGACATGAAGTGGGACCGTCAAGCTATGGAAGAATCGTTCTACATGACCAATGTGTGCCCCCAAGCCAATCAATTGAATTCGGGGACATGGAACCGTCTGGAAGAGAAGTGCCGGGTGTGGGCGGATGTGGACAGCGCAATAATAATCATTGCCGGTCCGATACTCACCGATGACCTCACTGAGACCATAGGCGCAACCAAAGTGATTGTGCCGAAACGCTTTTTCAAAGTGATATTATCACCCTATGCCGTGCCCCCGAGAGGGATAGGATTCATCATGAACAACGGCAGAGTGGAAGGAGGTATGCAAAATGCCGCTGTGAGCATTGACGAAGTGGAATCAGCCACGGGATATGACTTTTTCAGCGCCCTACCCGACTCAATCGAGAATGAAGTGGAACAGCAGTGCCGGTTCCATTACTGGAGTACTCTAAAGTAAAAACATGACATGACAACCATAGGACAAGACACCATCTGCGCAGTATCCACCCCCTACGGCGTGGGAGGAATAGCTGTAATAAGAGTGAGTGGAAACGACGCTTGCGCCATCGCTGACCGCATCTGGAAAGGCAAATCGCTTCAGGAGGTGAATTCCCACACCGCCCATTTGGGCTATATAATCGACAGTGAAAGCATTGCTATAGACCAGGCGGTTGCAACGGTGTTTCGTGCGCCCGCTTCTTTCACCGGCGAAAACGTAGTGGAAATATCAGTCCATGGATCGAAATGGGTGCAGCGCGAAGTGCTGCGTCTGCTCATAGAGAACGGCGCACGCATGGCTCACGCCGGCGAGTTTAGCCGAAGAGCCTACGCCAACGGCAAAATGGACCTTGCCGAGGTGGAGGGTGTGGCTGACATGATAGCATCGCAGTCGAGGGCAGCCAACCGCATAGCCATGACACAGATGAAGGGTGAATTTTCACGTCGGCTGAAAGAACTGCATGACAAACTGCTGAAACTGGTGTCACTGATGGAACTCGAACTGGACTTCTCGGAGGAAGAGGTGGAGTTTGCTTCACGAAGCGAGATGCTTTCCATGGCTGAAGACCTGCAGAGGGTGGTCGACCGGATGGCGGCATCATTTTCGCAAGGAAACGCCATAAAAGAGGGCGTGCCGGTGGCTATAGTGGGTAGCACTAATGCAGGAAAATCTACCCTACTGAATGCGCTTCTGCAAGAGGAAAAAGCAATAGTGAGCGACATACACGGCACCACACGCGACATCATAGAGGACACGGTGGAGATAGAGGATGTGACGTTACGGTTTATCGA
This sequence comes from Bacteroidales bacterium GP4, assembly GCA_001701065.1. Classification (GTDB taxonomy): domain Bacteria; phylum Bacteroidota; class Bacteroidia; order Bacteroidales; family Muribaculaceae; genus Muribaculum. The sequence continues at coordinate 618 of DAAL01000214.1, read as the reverse complement.
CACCGCGGGACTGCGCAAGACTGACGACACTATCGAAGGGCTCGGGATAGAACGTGCGCTGGAGCGTATGCGCAAAGCCCGTATAGTGATTTGGGTGGTGGATGCGCAGTCGCCCCATTCATTGATAAAGGAGACAGCTCAGTTGGTGGCGGTGGGCGAGTCGCTTGTCGGTGATGATTCGGGGGATGAGTCGCCTGTTGGAAGTGCGCCTTTTGCTGCAGATCAGTCGCTTATTGTGGCGGTGAACAAATGCGATATTTCGGATGCAACGGCTACTATCGACTTCCTCACAAACATTTTGCCTACGGGCACCATCATAATACCCATCTCGGCAAAACAAGAAAAGGGTCTTGAGCAACTCCAAAAAGCACTGCTGGACGCAAGCGGTGTAAATCGAATCAAAGAGGGAGAAGTGCTGGTGACCAACTTGCGGCACTACGAGGCTCTGACCCAGGCATCAACATCAATAAAAGCAGCGATAAACGGACTTAAAGCCCAACTGCCCGGCGACCTCATCGCACAAGATGCCCGCGAAACCCTACTCTACCTCGGCGAAATAACCGGCACCATCACCTCCCAGGACATCCTCAACAACATCTTCGCCCACTTCTGCATCGG
>DAAL01000054.1 GCA_001701065.1 Bacteroidales bacterium GP4 | reverse complement strand
TCCTCACCGCAATACGCTGCCCGAAAAGGCGCGTAAGCGGCAAGTTCCTTTTCGGGCAGCAATTCAGCAGGCGCGTCGACCACAAACGAGTGACCGCCCACGCTGTATCGATGTTTCATCTCCACTATTTAGCAGGCTTCAGATGTTCGGGCACCTTTATCCGGTAATCCTCACGCTGTATGCCTCGGAAATTCTCAAAAACTTTGTGCCAAGGCAGATATTCCCAAGTGGTATTGGTGTCGAATTCCCAAGTAGTAAAATATTTTCGGTAAATTTCACACCGAGGGTTAAGGCAGTCGGCTGAGGAAAGAGATGCGCCATCCTTGTATGTGGGAAGATTCATAATTGTTATACCTTCAGGCATCTCTATCCTTTCATAAGCATAGCAATATGAGTTAATGGTGTTCTTTCCTCCAACTCTACCGAAATTGCTATTCGTTCCTTCACTTCTTTCAATCCTCGGGTTGAGAGCTATATTGTTTTGGATATCATAACTATTAGGATTACCAACTATGCCACCGCCATAATCTTTAGCGGTGACCTTACCGGTAGCGTAACAAGTAGTAGCATTACCGTTACCTACAATTCCGCCAATGTTCGAATTGCCTTTGACATCAGCCGCACTATAGCTAAAACTAACACTACCAGTACCAACGACACCACCCACAGTATTATTACCCGTAACAGAGCCTGTAGTGTAACAATAATAAGGATTAGAAGATGATTTTCCGCAAATGCCACCTACATATTCATTGCCGCTCACTTCGCCGTTGAATATACACCACTGCACTTTTCCGTAACCTGCGATACCTCCCACGTTATTACCCATGTCTGATTTCACAGTGCCGCTGACACGAAGGTTCTGTATTCTTCCGTCAACATAGCCAAACAGTCCTGCATAGTCGCCGTCTTGCTCTACATTAAGATTAGCGATATGACAGCCGTCGCCGTCAAATATACCTTTAAACGGATGTTCTTTGGTGCCTATCGGAGTCCACGGACCTTTGTTTAGGTCCAATGTGTTTACTCCAGTGGCTATAGTCACGGTTTTACCCTGGAAGTCGACTGCTCCGTCTTCGCCGGATGCAGTGCCGTTAACCAGATTGGCAAACTCACGCAAATCCTTGACCGAGGATAAAACATACTTACCTTTGCTTGTAGGATGATAATACCAATAATAATCCCCAAGCTTGCTTGTCTCCTTAAGTCCATCATCGGTTAAAGTCAGGTCAAACCAATAACGATAACCGGGTAGGATCTTAATTTCTTGGAAACCTTCGATGTTAATATATAGATTTTTATCGCCATTAAAGTGGATATTAAGATTATCATCAGAACCGACTACACGCCCAGAGGACAAAACTGCGAAAAATAGGTCATAGGTTTCGTGGGGAGCCAACTCAATATTCATATCAGCTGACCATGTGTCATTACCAACACCGGAAAAAGCTTCTAATTCCAGACTCGTCTTATCAATACTCAAATTAGCCTTATCTACAAAGGTGCCGTTAATACCGTAGCTGAATGCTATTTTGTTAAGCGTGATTGACTCTTCCTTAGTATTGTATACAGTCAATCGCATCAATGCCGAAAGATGCTTAAAATGCAGTTCCGGAATATTACCCTCAGAATCTACCTTTAGAATATCGTACATTTTTATATCCTTTTGCAGATGCTTTAGGTCCTCATCGCCGCGATTCTTCGTTTTCACCTGCTGTGTAGTAGTATTGCTTATTTCAACACGAGAAGTAGCTGAGTTATAAGTGATGTCATTTCCATACAATGCAATAAGAATATCATTTGCATCTGCGGTGAAACCGTCCTTGGCAGTGAAATCAGCATTATTGCCGTTGATATTCCCTATATTAAATACGGTGCCGGTAGCGTCGTTCTGAGTAATGTTGTAGACTGTAATCACGTCATCGTCATTCCACATAAAGAACTCGCCTGCCTTCCCATTCGGATTACCATACTTTACTTGGGCACGGCTTTTATCCCCTCCTGGAAGGGAAGCCTTTATGGTTACCGGCTCTACTTCTACGGTCGGAGTTTCCGGTATCTCTTCCTGAATTCCTTCGATATCATCCGCTTGGCAAGCGCAAAGCATCGGAAGCAGCATAAGCGCAAGCCACATCTGATTGGCTATTTTCATAATAAGGTGTTTTTTATGATTTATTATCGAGACCATCCGTCTCCCCAGCCTGGAGCGGTGGGATTGCTGGCTTGTAGTATAGGCTGTTCAAGTTCGAGTTTCACTATTTCCGCTTCCGGCTTCACATAAGTTTCTTTCACGGGGGTGGCCGCAGCCGCAGGGGTCTGCGCTGTGCGGTTTGCTTTCTGGTTCTGCATGATTAATAGGTTTATTACTTTTTACGGGCTCTTTTATTTAGTCGATTCCAGCCCGCAAGAACCGTGTTTGAACGGGGTGAAATTATACAAAGATAGTGATTGTAAACCTATTTTCAAAGCCCTTTCTGCGTGGAGGGGGGGGGAAACCGTTG
>DAAL01000085.1 GCA_001701065.1 Bacteroidales bacterium GP4 | reverse complement strand
CGGTTCGATTATGCGGGAGTATTATAATTCCAGGAAAGAAGTAACGTAAGCTTCACTGCACAACCCGGTGTACACTATAAGACAGGTACACGCCTCGCAATGGCTTATCCTGTGATTGGTAAACATTAATTAATCTCCTCAAATTTAAAAATATTATGGTAACAAATTATCAGCCTGTAGTTCAGGAACTTGCCGAGATGATAAAAAACAATCCCGGTTGGGAGGACAAGTTCAAAGAAGCTATCTCAAAGACAGTATCATATAACATCGTGGGAATGGAAGATATCCATGACATACCTTCATTCCTCGATTGGATCAATAAGTTTGTAGTGTGGGTACCTTTCGAGAACCAATGGGGCTCATTGTGGCTGCACAACCTTTGTAAATTCTTCTTCGTGTTTGACCAAAGTCCTGTAAAGGAACTCCAGACACCCGAAGTCCCTGCTGTTCCACAGCCTGCTCTTACTCCGCTTTCGGCTTGGTTGAAGAAGTTTATGATAGCACAGGGCGAGTTCTTCGATACTCCTGAATCACTCACTCCCGAGACACTTGAAACATTCAAGAAAGCTCCTAACTACAACTTCAATGAGTACGTTGAACCGCGTGGTGGATGGAAGACATTCAATGAATTCTTCGCTCGTTACACTAAACCGGGTTACCGTCCTATAGCCGATATCGATGATGACCATGTGATTGTTGCGGCAGCCGAAGCTACATTTGCCGGTCAGTGGGAAGTCAATTCAGGCACTAAGGTGAACTGTAAGGGTCTTTACTGGTCAATCGACGAACTTCTTGAAGGCAGTCCTTACAAGGATCGTTTCAAAGGCGGTATGTGGACTCACTCATTCCTTAACACCAACGACTACCACCGTCAGCATGCTCCTGTATCAGGTCGTGTAGTAGAAGCTCGTGTAATCCAGGGCGCAACTTATGTTGATATCACCGCAACTCCTGTTCCGGGAGAGGACGGCAAGAACGACGTTAAGCACGAACAGATTACAGCCCCCGATACCGCAGGCTATGAATTCATGCAGACCCGTGGTCTTATCATCATCGATAGCCCTATCGGACTTGTAGCCGTATTACCTATCGGTATGAGTAACGTATCTTCAGTAGTTGTTACAGCCGAAGTAGGTCGTGTGCTCCACAAGGGTGAGGAAATTTCTTACTTCCAGTTTGGCGGCTCTGATTATGTAATGGTATTTGAGGAAAGCTCTAATGTCAGCTTCACTGCACAGAAGGGCGTTCACTACAAGGTAGGTACCAAGATTGCCGATGCGTTTCCGGTCGTTGATTATAAGCATAAACATTAATATGTTTAATATATAAGCTCGTATAGGAGCTTCATTATCTATTGGGGCCGATATATCGTTTATCGGCCCCGATTTTGTTTAAATCCAATTAAAAATACTAATTATTTATGGCAACACCGGATAAAAATTCAACACAATCGGTCGCTTCGGCTTCCACAACGCCGAAATCGTCGCCGGTGGCAAAAAAGGCGACTGTGAGCATGATAGCGATGGCTATCATGATTGTCACGACTATTTTAAGCCTTCGTGGACTTGCGTCCCAGGCTGAATTCGGATATACATCTATATTTTGGTACGTACTCTCGGCTATTCTTTTCCTTATTCCTTATTCTCTTGTGTGCGCCGAACTTGCGTCCACCTACACCGAAAGCGGTGGTTTGTTCCGTTGGGTGTCGGAAGCGTTCGGAGCCAAGTGGGGATGGTCGGCGATGTATCTTGAATGGATGACAGTGGTTATATGGTTCCCGTCAGTGCTTATGTTCGGGGCTGTGTCCCTTGCCTATGTGTTCTGGCCTGAGACATTTGACACCAAACTTGCGTCCAATGTCATCTACACTCTTATTATAGTGCTTGCGGTGTACTGGTTCAGCACATTCAATTGCTTCAAAGGTATGTCCCACGCCAATAAGCTTTCTACTCTCGGCGGACTCTTCGGCACAATTATTCCGGGTGCGCTCCTTATCATTCTCGGTATAGTGTACCTGTGTACAGGCGGTCACAACTTTATTCCTGACAATGTGCCTTTCTTCCCTGACTTCACCAAGTACAGCACTATAGTGCTTGCGGCAAGTATATTCTTGTTCTACGGAGGTATGGAGATGCAGGCTGTGCATGTGAACCAGATGGCTAATCCTCAGAGGGATTTCCCGAAGTCGGCGCTTATAGCTGTGGTTGTGATTCTTGTAGTGTTTATCCTCGGCACATTGTCCATCGGTGTAGTGATGCCGGAAAAGGATATAAACTTACTTCAAAGTCTTCTCGTGGCTTATAACAGCCTTTGGGCTCATCTTGGATTACCTTGGCTCGGCAATGTGCTGGCTCTCTTCATCACTTTCGGTGTCATAGGTCAGGTGAGTGTTATCGTGGCAGGTCCTTCCACCGGTATTCTTGCCGTGGGTAAGGCAGGTTATCTTCCCCGTTCGCTTCAGAAGGTGAACAAGAACGGTGTGCAGACCAACATCCTTTGGGTGCAGGGAGCTATTGTTACCATCATGGCGCTTGTGCTTATTGTGCTCCCTTCAGTGCAATCAGCTTACCAGGTGATGAGCCAGATGGCGACTATCATCTATCTTGTGCTTGTGATAATGATTTACTGCGCATTCTTCCGTTTGCGTCGTACTGAACCTAACGTCAAGCGCGGTTACCGTGTCCCCGGCGGAGAGTTCGGTAAGTGGCTTGTGACTATAGTGGGTGTAGGCGGCAGTGTAGCAGCCCTCGTGCTAAGTTTCTTCCCGCCGTCGCAGATTTCTACCGGTAATCCTATGGTATATATAGGTATACTTCTCATCGGTTCCGCCATCATCGTGGCTATTCCGTTTATCGTGTATGCCCGTCGTAAAGCTTCATGGCGTGATCCCAAGTCCACTTTCTATCCTTTTAACTGGATGATTGAAGGACGTAAGCCTGATGAGGATTCAAAGTGGCAAAAAGGCTATCAGCCCACTCAGGAGCAGATCGAAAAAGCTTTTGAAGCTGAAGAATCGGGTAAGTGACTTTATAAACTTAATTGCTACTGATTATGAGAATCAACACCGGTAAAGGGACTATCCCTTTAATGACGCTTGTCGCAATATGGTCGATATCTTTGGTGGTAAATCTTCCCGGTCTCGCTATTACGCCTATACTCGGACACCTCGACAAAATATTTCCGCACACAACGGAATTGGAGATACAGCTGCTTACTGTGTTGCCTAATCTTCTCATAATCCCTTTTGTCCTTCTGTCGGGCAAGCTTTCCTTGTCCAAAAACAAGATAACGATAGTAGTGGTGGCGCTCGTCATATATCTGGCGAGCGGNNAGCGTCATTAAAGGGATAGTCCCTTCATCCTCTACTTCTTTGCCCGGTCTATTACTCAGTTGATAGTAATCAGCTGTATTCTCGGAGTGGGGTGCGGACTTTTGATACCGCTTGCCGCGGGATTACTTGCCGATACGTTTGTAGGTAAATACCGTATGCAGCAGTTGGGTATAAAGTCAGGTATTTCCAATATCGCGCTTGTGGCTGCCACTTTTGTGGTGGGATGGCTTAACCATGGCAACTGGCACATGCCGTTTCTGGTCTATCTCATCCCGGCTATTCCGCTTGTGCTGTCAGTGTTCCTGAAGGGAATACCCAAAGAGGACTTTACTCCGGCTCCGGTTTCGGTCCCTGCTCCGGTGAAGGAAAAAACTGCCGTCGCCCAGAAAGCGGCTATCGCCGGTTCCTCGGCAAAGGCTATCGCAAGTTCCCGCATCTCACCGCTGACCGATGTCCCTGCGCCGGGTGAGAAAATCCGCAATGGATTCATCACCGGCAGAATATGGGGGCTGATTGCTGTCTACTTCCTTGTGTGCTACGGAGGTGTCGTCATCTCCTATTACACTCCGTTCCTTGTGCAGAGCTATGGATTACCGTCGTCGATGACCGGTACCATCACCGCATTGTTTTTCCTTGCGGTGTTCTTGCCGGGATTTATCCTTCCGGCTATTGTAAAGGCACTAAGACAGAGCACACTCCCTGTGAGTGCGTTGAGTATGGCTGTGGGAATAGGGGTTATGGTGTTGAGCCGGCATTTCGGAGTCATGTGCTTGGGCGCATTGCTCACCGGGTTCGGCTACGGAGTGTTTCAGCCGCTTATATACGACAAAGCCACGCAGACAGTCACTGTGCAAGCCAAGTCCACGCTGGCGTTGGCGTTTGTGCTCACCGCCAATTATCTTTCGGTGAGTGTGACTCCGTTCATCGTCGACGGATTGTGTGACCTGTTCGGTAAAGGCTCAAGCTACACATTTCCGTTCGTGCTGAACTCGATATTTATGCTGGCGTTCACTATTGTTGTGGTTATATTCAGGAAATCCTTTGTTTTCCGCATTGACCGCTCTTATTATTAATTTTAAAATTACTTTTTTATGAATCGCTTATTGACGTTTATTGTTGCAGCCTGCGGCATTGGCGCAGGCAGTGCATTGGCGCAGACCCATCATCCCGCCGTGCAGGAATATGATGATGTCAGGATTATTTTCTCAGAGGATAACCGCACTGACACCATGGATGTCTACAGGATATTTCTTGAAAATGCTCCTAAGGCGTTCAATGTGCCCGGATCGCCGAGGTTTGCCATCGAGGGAAAGGACCGTAAGTTCTATCTCGGTATAGGCGGAATGGCTAAAGCCACCGTGTCCTACGACTGGGGCAGCCCTATCAAAAGCGGCTTTGACTTCACGACATCGGCTATCCCTATGCATCCGAAGCCCGGAAACGGAGGTCTTGTGCAGTTCAGCGGAGCTACAAGCAATATATTTATCAACTTTGTGGGGATGCCGGGCGACAAGAATCAGATAGGAGCCTATATAAACGCTAACTTCACAGGCGAGAACTACGGTTTCTCCCTCCAGTACGCTTACTTGACTTTCCGCGGATTCACCGCCGGTTATAACTACAGTCTGTTCTCCGACATGGCTGCGGCTCCGCCGTCGATTGACAATGAAGGTCCGTGCGGATTCACCGCGATTCCCAACGGAGTCCTGGATTATAAACACTCATTCAACCCCCACTGGAGCATAGGCGCAGGCGTGGAACTCCCCATAGCCTCAGCCACGGTAAGCGACGGCTCCACTTACATGGTGAACCAGCGGGTCCCCGATATTCCCGCTTACGTGCAGTATTCCTGGGGCGGCGGACAGAGTTGGATACGATTCTCCGGAATCATCCGCAACATGCTCTATCATGACGTTATCGAAGGGTGCAACCGCAACAATGTAGGGTGGGGCATAAAGATGAGCGGAAGCGCGGCATTGACTCCGTTTGTCACAGCTTATTACCAGGCGGCTTATGGTAAAGGCATCACAAGCTACTTCCAGGACCTCTACGAAGGAGGACTCGACATGGTGCCTGACTCCGAGCGTAACGGTAAGCTTTCAACGGTGAAGGCATGGGGCGGCTACATAGGGCTTCAGTACAACATCTCTCCGAAGGTGTTCGCCACTACCACCTACAGCCATCTTCGTAACTACGCTCCACGGTATAATGGCGGAGAAACCCCATGGGGTGAACAGTACCGTTATGCGCAGTACGCCGTTGCCAATCTTTTCTGGAAGATTACACCGGTGGTTACCTGCGGCATAGAGTACGACTGGGGACGGCGAGTCGACATGGATCATCTTTCCCGTCATGACAACCGAATCCAGACCATGCTCCAAGTCTCATTCTAATATAATTTTGAATTTTGGGGACGTCATCGGAGACGATGCATGAGTGGTGTTTGGCGTAGCCAAAATCAATCAGACTATAAATAACGCAAAAGTTCCCTCATCGAGGGAACTTTTGCGTTATTTTCTCCCCTCAATGAGGGACTTTTTTGACTGTTATTTCAGTTCAAACGGCACTGTCAGTCTTATGTCGGTTGACGAAGAACCCACATAGGCTTTGAACTTGCCCGGTTCGGATTTCCATGACTGAATGGCTTCGTCGTAGAATTTCAGGTCGTCGGGGGTGACGGTGAAAGTCACTACTGTCTGTTCGCCCGGTTTCAGGCTCACTTTCCGGAACGCTTTCAACTCCTTGACAGGGCGCAGCACGCTTGCTTTTTCGTCGCCAATGTACAATTGCACCACTTCCTTGCCTTCACGGTCGCCGATGTTCTTAACCGGAACGTCGATAGTGAAGCTTTCGCCTTCGCTGATCACCTTGGCGGGCTGTTTCACCTTGCCGTAGTCGAAGGTTGTGTAGCTGAGTCCGTGACCGAATGGGAAGAGAGCGGGAATCGCCTTGGTGTCATGCCAGCGGTAGCCCACAAGGATATCGTCGAGATATTTCACCTTTATGCTGTCGCCGGGATAGGATATTTCGCCGAAGTGATGCGCGCTGTTGTCCTCAAGACGCACCGGGAATGAGAACGGAAGCTTTCCGCTGGGGTTGGTGTCGCCTGAAAGGATGTCGGCGATAGAGTAGCCGCCCATAGAGCCGAGATACCAAGCCTGCACGATAGCCGGGACTTTGTTCACCCAGGGCATCTCCACTGCGTTGCCGCTGAGGAGCACGAGCACGAGGTTGGGGTTTGCAGCCTGAAGCTCGGTTATAAGTTCGTCCTGTCCGAAGGGAAGTCCGTACTCAAGACGGTCACCGCCTTCGCAGTCCTGGAAGTGGTTTTTGTTAAGACCGCCCACCATTATCACTAAATCAGCGTCCTTAGCCATAGCCACCGCTTCAGCGCGAAGCGAGTCCACGGTATGCTGCGGAATTTCGTCGGCTTGACCGTACATGGGGCGACCGGCAGCGTAGCCTTGGGCGAATTTTATCTTGTCGCCGTACACCGCCTGTAGTCCGGCGAGGGGCGAAATCATGTCTTTCGCTTTAAGCTCCGACGAACCGCCGCCTTCATTGAGCTTGCGCACGGCGTTGTCGCCCACCACGAGGATGTTTTTGTACTTTTCAGGGCTGATGGGGAGCAACGGCTGACCTTTCTTGGTTACAGGCGAGTTTTTGAGCAGTACGATAGCTTCGTTGCCTATTTCGCGTGCAGCGGCGTAATGCTCGGCTGATGCCTGTGAGCCGAAAGGCTTGTCAGTGTTCATTGCGGTGCGGAATATCATGCGCAGTACTCGACGGGCTTTGTCGTCAACAGTCGACACGGGCACTTCTCCGCTTTTTAGCATCTGAAGGTAGGGATTGGCAAGGTAATAGTCGTCGTAAGTGAACGCGCTTTCCGAGGTAAGTCCGTTGGTGTAGGAACCCATCTCTATGTC
>DAAL01000056.1:22057-28784 GCA_001701065.1 Bacteroidales bacterium GP4 | reverse complement strand
CTATATTCATGCCTGCATTGGTGGGCCTCATTAAGCTTTTCCTCAAGCTCTCTTTCAGTCATGTCGTCGAGCGACAGGGGCTGAGCGGCTGAGTCGCTTGAATCGGAGCCGTCGGAGGATTGTTCACTGTCACGCTGCTCCGATATCACATCCTCAAGAATAAATCCGGTTTCATCGAGTATTTCCCGTGTAGTGAAGATGGGGGCTTGGGTGCGCATGGCAATAGCCACGGCATCGGAGGTACGCGAGTCAATGACGATGGTGCGTTCTCCGTCAGTGAATGTAAGCTCCGAGGAGAAAATTCCGTCCTCAAACTTGTAGATGAGGACTTCTTTCAGCTTTACCCCGAATGCATGGGCGAAACTCACAAAGAGGTCGTGGGTGTTAGGCCGTAACGGAATGATGCGTTCGAGCCTTATGGCTATGGACTGTGCATCGGCAGCACCTATAATAATGGGGATGCGGTGAGGACCGTCGATTTCTTCAAGTATAAGGGCATAGGCACCGCTCTTGAACTGACTGTAGGACAGTCCCATTACCTTTAGTTGTATTCTGTCTTCATCCATTAGAGTAATATTTCTTTACCGGTTATTATGCCGCTGCCGTAACATAGGTGGGCTTTCTCGTCGTAAATCACGGCAAACTGACCGGGAGCTATTCCCTGTATCTTGTCATTGGCGTGGATTACGTATTCATTGTCCGAGAGATGGATAAGTTTTGCAGGGGTGAATTCCGGAGTGTGCCGGTTCTTAAACGTTATGTTGACTTCTTCGACGTTTTCGCCCCAAGGATTTCCGGAAATAAAATGCATTTCATCGAGATGCAGGGTGTTGCCGTACTGCCTTTCGGTGTTATATCCCTGGCTTACGTAGATTACGTTGTCATGAACGTTCTTTTTCACCACATACCACGGACCGCCGCTAAGACCGAGCCCTTTACGCTGACCTATGGTGTGGAACCAGAATCCGTTATGCTCACCTATCTTTTTACCGGTCTCGATTTCGATTATGGGACCCTTCTTTACGCCGAGATGACGCTTAATGAAGTCATTGTAATTAATCTTGCCAAGAAAGCATATTCCTTGGCTGTCCTTGCGGTAAGCATTGGGCATCTGAGCCTTTATGGCGGTTTCGCGCACCTTGGATTTCGGCATATTGCCCAACGGGAACATAAGATGGCACAGCTGCGAGTAGCTTATACGTGCCAAAAAGTCAGTCTGGTCCTTGACAGGATCGCAAGCCGTGGCTAAATAAGTGATGCCGTCGATTACATCGGTTGAGGCGTAATGTCCTGTTGCCGTTTTGTCGAAGTCTTTTCCCCAACGCTCCTCAAAAAAACCGAATTTTATCATCTTATTGCACATAATATCGGGATTTGGGGTCAATCCTTCTTTTACTGTGCGCAATGCATACTCCATCACATTGTCCCAATACTCCTGATGGAGCGATACCACGTCCAAGGGACAACCGTATTTATGGGCTATGAGGTTACACATCTCTATGTCCTCCTCAGCCGAGCAATCACCTTCGCCATTGTCAAGTCCAATGCGGATATAGAACAGATGCAAATCGTGACCCTGCTCTTTTAGCTGATGGACCACAACCGCGCTATCCACGCCGCCTGATATCAAAACTGCAATTCTCATTGTTAGTGAAACTGAATTGGTTATACATCCTCAAGTCCTTCCGACTCGTCTTTCCCTTTCTGAGAGAGAATGAAAAGAGAGATAAAATAGTCGATGGATATTTTTCCGGGACCGGCGAGAATTATATAAAGGAAAATCCCGATAAACATCATGGGGAGATACCCGGGCTGAGTGCTTGAAAGGGTATAGGTGGATATATCGGGAATCAAATCATGCAATATGTGGTATTCGGCTATTATCATGGACACGATGGGAGGAATCACCGCCAGGCGTGTCAGAAATCCTGCCATGATGAACAGCGAACATATAAGCTCGATGCATATCATCACTATCAACGAGCCTTCATGCCCCATGCCCATGACATCAGGGAAGGAGTACTTTAATGCCGAAAAGTTTATGAGATGCCTTATACCGAACTGAATAAACATTATGCCCACAAACAGCCTCATAAACAATCGAGCCATGTTGGTGTAGGTATAGCCGGTACACTTCAGAAAAAGATTTTCAAAAAATAGTTTCATCGTCATTTTGTTATTGCTGAGGTGTTTGTTTATTTAAAGCCTGGGCTATGTTAAGCAGATGCTCAACAGTCAGTCCACGCACCATAATCTTTCGGTCCTTATCGATAAGATACATCTCAGGGAGTTCGCGAACGTCAATATTGTCGCCTACCGAGGGGGAGTATCCCACTTCCCATTCGTAAGGAAGTGACTCGACTGATTCTTTCCATCCTGCGTCAGGAGCACCGACATATATGTCAAAGATTTTTAACCGACCTGATTTTGACAGATTATTGATAGCCACGTCGGTCTCCATTCTAAGGCGAGTCATGCCATAAGAGTCAGTGTCAGGTCCGTGGAAATATAACAAAGAATACTCACCCGGTTGTTCATAGAATGTGTGGGTGGCTCCATGCCGTGTAGTGTAAGAAAATTGAGGTGCTGTGGCATCCACCTGCGAACTGTTGAGCATCTTTATCTGCTCCAGATAGCGGGTCTTGGATTTAGGATTGATTTTCTTGTTGGAAAGTACACCTTTTATAAACTGCATGTACACTTCATCGGCATTGGTTATCGAACGGTCAGGGCCGAACATCTCTTTTTCAGCCAAATCAGCCACGATCAGAGCCATTTTGGGATCAGTCTTTACAGGTGCCATAAATGACTGCACTGACAACTTTGAACTGTCAGGATGGGCATAGGGGAGAAGCCCCACGTAGTCAGCAAAGGCTTTATGGAACTTAGTAGTGTCGTTCATGAGCTTCTTCATGTCAGCTTTCTCCCAAAAGTGCTGAATCACATAGCCTGCACGAGACGGCAAAGAGGTGAGTGAATCGGGCGCGGTGGGGTACTCGAAGGGTGATGTGACAGTTTCACCTTTTAAAGCGGCGGCAAAACAAATTAATATGAGGCATAAAAAACTTTTTTTGTTCATATAAAAATGATTTTGGCATTGTATTTGCTAACAAAGTTAAGAAATGATGAGCGGAGTACAAAATAATAATGACCCATAGTTGGTCAATATTTCGCACAACTGCTCGTCAGGAGTGCTAAAATTGCTTAATTTGACAAACCGTTTGAAATTTTCTTCAAGATTTTAAACAGTTTCTAAAGTCCTTTTTAACTTTTTACATCGTAAAAGTGTTAGAAAATTAGAAGATAATATAAACATAATCCAATTATGAATTTCAATAACTTTACTATTAAATCCCAAGAGAGCATACAAAAGGCTGTCGAGATTGCCAAATCTTCAGGTAATCAAGCCATTGAGCCTGTGCATCTTTTGAAAGGCTTGCTGACCGAAGGGGACCCGCTGATGCAGTTTATCTTCCAGAAGATAGGCGCAAACGCCGGTGTAGTCACCAGCCAGGTTGACCGTGCTATAGAGTCAGAGCCGAAAGTGTCAGGAGGAGAGCCGTATTTAAGCCGGTCGTCCAATGATGTCCTGCAGAAGGCTCTTGATGTCGCAAAGAGACAAGGCGACCAATATGTGTCGCTTGAAGCTATCCTGATGGCGTTGTTCCTGACGAAGGGGAATGCGTCGCAAATCCTTAAGGACGCAGGGCTTACCGAACATGAGCTTGCGGCAGCTATAGAAGAATTGAGGAAGGGCAAGAAAGCCAATGATCAAAGTGCCGAGGACACTTACAACTCGTTGAGCAAGTATGCCATAAACCTTAATGAGAAAGCCCGCTCGGGCAAGCTTGACCCGGTTATAGGCCGTGATGATGAAATTCGTCGCGTGCTCCAGATTCTGAGCCGACGCACCAAGAACAACCCTATGCTTATAGGTGAGCCGGGTACAGGTAAGACAGCTATAGCCGAAGGCCTTGCGCACCGTATAGTGAGGGGCGATGTTCCCGAAAATCTGAAGAACAAACAGATATATTCACTTGACATGGGTGCACTTGTGGCAGGCGCAAAGTATAAAGGCGAATTTGAGGAACGACTGAAAGCCATAGTCAACGAAGTCACGCAGAGCGACGGCGACATAATCCTGTTCATAGACGAAATCCACACCCTTGTGGGCGCAGGAAAGGGCGAAGGCGCAATGGATGCCGCCAATATCCTTAAGCCGGCTCTTGCAAGAGGCGAATTGAGGAGCATAGGCGCAACCACGCTTGACGAGTACCAGAAGTATTTTGAGAAAGACAAGGCACTTGAACGTCGTTTCCAGAAGGTGATGGTTAATGAGCCTGACGAGATGAGCGCGATATCCATCCTCCGCGGACTTAAGGAACGTTACGAGAACCATCATCAGGTGAGAATCAGGGACGAGGCGATTATTGCAGCCGTACAGCTGTCAGAACGTTATATCACTGACCGATTCCTTCCTGACAAGGCTATCGACCTAATAGACGAGGCGGCATCAAAGCTGCGTCTTGAACGTGACAGCGTGCCGCAGGCTCTCGATGAGATAACCCGAAAAATAGCTCAGTTGGAAATCGAGCGAGAAGCTATAAAGCGAGAGGGCGACAAGGCTAAGATAAAGGAAATAGAGAAGGAACTTGCCGATTTACGCGACACCGAGAAGGAATTCAAGGCTAAGTGGGAATCGCAGAAGGAACTTATCAATCGTATTCAGCAAAACAAGATTGACATAGAGCAGCTGAAGTTTGACGCTGACCGTGCCGAACGCGAAGGCGACTACGCAAAAGTAGCCGAAATACGATACTCCAAGATTCAACAGAAAGAGAAGGAGAACGAGGCTGTGCAGGAACAGCTTAAATCGATGCAAGGCGATAAGGCTCTTATAAAGGAGGAAGTGGATGCCGACGATATAGCCGATGTAGTGTCACGCTGGACCGGTATTCCTGTGAGCAAGATGGTACAGAGCGAGAAAGAGAAGCTCCTGCATCTTGAAGCAGAACTTCACCGCAGAGTAGTGGGACAGGAAGAGGCTATAGCGGCAATTGCCGATGCCGTGCGCCGAAGCCGTGCCGGGCTTAACGATCCGCGCCGTCCTATAGGCTCGTTCATTTTCCTCGGAACTACCGGTGTGGGTAAGACCGAACTGGCAAAGGCTCTTGCCGAGTATCTGTTTGACGATGAAAACATGATGACCCGTATCGACATGAGCGAGTATCAGGAGAAGCACACCGTGAGCCGTCTTGTCGGAGCGCCTCCGGGATATGTGGGATACGACGAAGGCGGTCAGCTTACTGAGGCTGTGCGCCGTAAACCTTACTCGGTAGTGCTGTTCGATGAGATAGAAAAGGCTCATCCCGACGTGTTCAATATTCTTCTGCAGGTGCTTGACGACGGACGACTTACCGACAATAAGGGCAGAATGGTCAACTTCAAGAACACCATAATCATCATGACATCCAACATGGGATCATCGGTAATCCGTGAGAATTTCTCAAAGATTAATGATGAAAATCATGCCGAGGTTGTTGAGAAGACTAAGGAAGAGGTTCTTGAAATGCTCAAGCAGTCTATCCGACCCGAGTTCCTGAACCGTATCGACGAGATTATCATGTTCACTCCTCTTAACGAAAGAGAAATTGAGGAGATTGTGGGACTTCAGATCACTTCTATCCAGAAGATGCTTGCCAAGAACGGCGTAGACCTTAAGGTTACACCTGAGGCATTGAAGTATCTTGCCAAGGAAGGGTATAATCCTGAGTTTGGCGCACGTCCCGTCAAGAGAGTGCTCCAGCGCATGGTGCTTAACCGTCTTTCCAAGGATATACTTGCGCAGAAAGTGGACCGTGAGCATCCTATCGTGATAGATGTGAAGGATGACGACCTCGTTTTCCGCAACTGACATACTTGACTTAACAGAAAAAGAGATAGCCGCTTGGTTTTGTCCGGGCGGCTATCTCTCTTTTTTATGTTTTGGGTTATCTACTTTATGTGCAGGTTGTGTCCCATGCGGTCCTTCTTGGTGCGCATATAACGGATGTTGTACTCATTGGGAGTGACTTCGATGGGTACATTTTCAGTGATTTCAAGTCCATAGGCTTCAAGTCCCACACGTTTCACTGGATTGTTGGTCATAAGGCGCATTTTGCTGATTCCTATTTCACGAAGTATCTGCGCACCCACTCCGTAGTCACGTTCATCGGCAAGATGACCGAGGCATATATTGGCATCGACAGTGTCCATGCCGTTCTCCTGGAGCTTGTAGGCTTTCATTTTTTCCATCAAGCCTATGCCGCGTCCTTCCTGATTGAGGTAAACGACAGCACCTCTACCTTCTTTTTCAATCATCTGCAGAGCCTTGTGCAACTGGTCGCCGCAGTCGCAACGCTTTGAACCGAATATGTCGCCTGTGGCGCATGATGAATGCACACGTACCAGCACGGGCTTGTCATCGGCGTTCAGGTCGCCTTTTATTATGGCTATGTGCTCAAGTCCGTTGCTCTTTTGCTTGAACGGGATAAGCCGGAAATGTCCCCATTCAGTGGGCATGTCCACTTCCACGCCTTTTTCTACAAGCGATTCCCGGGCATAACGGTAAGCGATGAGATCCTGTATTGAGATGAGTTTGAGATTCCATTTGTCGGCGAGTTGGCGCAACTCCGGCAACCGTGCCATAGTGCCGTTCTCGCTCATTATCTCCATAAGCGCAGCCGCC
>DAAL01000056.1:0-21942 GCA_001701065.1 Bacteroidales bacterium GP4 | reverse complement strand
CGGGGTCGGCGAGAGCCTGAATGGTAGCCGCGCGGTCATGGATGGAAACACCGGTGGTGCATCCTTCGAGCTTGTCAACAGTGACAGTGAACGGAGTTCCGAGCACTGAAGTGTTATTAGTCACCTGAGGCGCAAGATCCAGTTCTTTGGCCCTTGATATAGTGATAGGGGCACATAACACTCCTCTTGCGTTTTTCAGCATGAAGTTTACTTGCTCCGGAGTTATTTTTTCGGCTGCCACAATGAGGTCGCCTTCATTCTCGCGGTCCTCGTCGTCAACCACAACAACAAATTTGCCTTCACGGAAATCGTTGATAGCTTCTTCTACTGTGTCGAGTTTTATAGTGTCCATAATAGGATGTTTTATGCAGTTATGTCATCAGTATTAACCTTTAGCAAAGCTATGAGTTCATTACTGGTGGTATTTATATGCTCAATTTCTTCTTTTAGGTTAGCTTGGCTCCTTATGCCGAACAGATACAGCGGTAGCCCTATGGGGAATAGTATGATGAAGGTCCAAGCCACCCATTTAAGTCCGGTGGGATGATACAGCCAAAGACTTTTCATGATAGGAAGCTCCATAAGCTTAAGCACTATTATGCGGTTTCGGGAGTTGGACATGTAGGACACGGTGTGCTCCAAGTCGGCACTGATAGCACGTATCTTTCGGCGGTCGTAGCCTTTGGTCCAGTACTGTATATAGGACTGTCGTTGTTTGTATTCCTGCAGGAAGCTGCTGCAACGTTCCATCAGCCTTGAAATCATGTCGATGGCAACGGGAATGTCCACTTCTTCCATCACAACTTCCTTCAGTTCCAGCTTACGGGTCTCGCCCTTGCCGAATATCTTGCGGAAGAAGTTGACATAAGCGTCGCGGTTGAACACGGTGGAGTCGTTCACAGCTTTATAGGTGAAGAATATGCCTAACGGGAGCAGGACAAAGGTGGAGAGCCAGATGCCTTCCCACACTTCGACGTGCCCTTCACGAGCCATCTTGTAACCGGTGTTGTCGATAATATAATAGAAGATGAACAGGAACACAGATATAATCAACGGCATTCCCAATCCTCCCTTTCGGATAATCGCACCCAATGGGGCACCGATGAAGAAGAACACTATACATGCCGCTGAGAGGGTGTATTTTCTTGTCATCTCTATGCCGTGCCGCCTGATGGTCTTGCGGTCGTCAGCCATGGAGAGGGATTTAAATTCATAGTCCTGCTTTATGCGGCGTGCTTTGGATAGAGCTTGGGTTATGTAAGAACGGGAGAATGCCGGGTTAGAACCTTTGAACAGCGAATCTATGTCAAGAGGAGTGTCGAGAGTGACATCACGCTGCTTTTCGGCAGTTTGTCCGGTCTCTTTGGAGTAGCTGTATTTATAATAGGAGAGTCC
Source organism: Bacteroidales bacterium GP4 (assembly GCA_001701065.1). Lineage (GTDB taxonomy): Bacteria > Bacteroidota > Bacteroidia > Bacteroidales > Muribaculaceae > Muribaculum. The sequence goes on along the minus strand of DAAL01000056.1, from coordinate 20,547 downwards.
GAAATAAGGCGATTCTTTGATGGTTCTGCCGTACTGGTCGCCGATGCTGTCAATGCGCAAGGTCACGGAATCGATTGTAGCCTGCAGTTCCGCAAGGTTTTTCCCAACGTACTGATTACGCATATTGCTTTCGTCCATGCGGTTGAAATTGGCATCGAACGCTATCAGCACTTCTTTGTCGTCAAAAGTCTCACGGCGATAGGGGACATTGCTTGCCGAAATGCCTTGCTGGCGCAGGTTCTCGAACTGTTCGCCGTGCCACAGTTTAAGGAAAAGGTGGCCTTTGTCGTCGGTCATTGTCATTTTGCCGGAGTCGGCATAGATGATTGTGGCGTTGTCCGAGCCATTGCTCACATTATATATAAGCAGATTACGTAATATACCGGTTTCGGCATCCTTTTCCTGCACATAGAGGTTAAATCCCGGTATCTGATCGTAGAACACACCTTCAGGAATATCAAGTTCCGGCGATTTCTGGCGCATTGAATAAAGGAGAGTCCACATCTTGGTCTGCGCCACAGGCAGGACGTTGTTCTGGAAAAAGAAAGCACCCACAGCCACAAATACCATGAGGACAATGAGCGGACGCATGCTCTTTATCAACGACACACCCGACGCTTTCATGGCTGTAAGCTCAAAGCGTTCGCCGAGATTGCCGAACGTCATGAGCGACGCCAACAGTATGGCAAGCGGAAGCGCAAGAGGGACCATGGTCAACGCCGCATACACAAATAGCTCGGCGATAACCTTCATCTCAAGTCCTTTACCCACCAAATCATCGATGTATTTCCAGAGGAACTGCATCAATACGATAAAAAGACATATGAAAAATGTCATAAGAAACAGAGGCAGGAAGCTCTGCAACATAAAGAGATATAGTCTTTTTATTCGCAACATAAGTAAAATTTCAGTTTTTGGAGTTCAAAGTTACGAATATTATATTGTTTGAGCAAAAATGATTTTAACGGCTCATTCTAACTATTTGGCTGATTGCGGTATTTACGGGGCGATATTCCTGTGAGGTGCTTGAAGTATTTCCCGAAAAACGACTGATTGTTGAAGTTCAATTTATTGCTGACTTCCTGCACTGTCAAGCCGGTGTTGCGGAGCAACATCTTAGCTTCAAGAATCACATAAGAGTCAATCCATTCGCTTGCAGTTTTGCCGCTTGTCTCTTTCACCGATGCCGAAAGGTATTTGGGCGTTACACACAGTTGGTTAGCATAGAAAGCCACTGAACGCTGAGTGCGGAAATTCTTCTCCACTTCTTCTATAAACCTATGCAGCAAAGCGTTCCTTCGTTTAAGCGAAGCAGCTTGGATGTCGGAAGAAAAGTAATCGTTGTACAGTCCCAGTGTCTCATAAAAAAGAGCTTCCACTATACCTCTTATTACTTCCTTCTGATAAGAGTGTCCCTGAGAATAGGCTTTGGAGCGCAGCATATTGCACAATTCTATCTGTACCGCCACTTCTTTCGATGTCAGCTGGATTTTAGGGTTCTCTTTAATTCCTGCTATGTAGGGGAGAATTTTCGACAATGCCGTAGCTGTTTCGTCGAGCACTTGCGCGCTTACCACTATGCAATGCCCTTTGAAGTCGGGCGATGAGTGGTAAGAGTTGATGACATGTCCGGCCCTCATCACCACAAGACAGTTGGAAGTGAGGGTCACCGATGAGTTGTCGTAGTTAATGCTGATATTTCCTCTCTCGCACAAGATTGAAAGGAAGAAATCGATCTTCGCGGGTAGCTTCAGGTATTTTACATTGTCCAGATTGTCGAATACTGCGATGTTTTCAATGTAGGACGCAATGGACGATGTGTTAGGAATCTTATCGTAAGTAGCAATATCCATTCTTGATTGTTCAAATTTCAGTCTGCAAATATAATCAAATTATTAGATATTGAAATAAAATAAGAAAAATAAAACTATATTCTTAAAAATATCTCCATTTTTTGTATCTTTGTCACATACAGTGCATTTGTTATGTCGAAAATAATAGGACTTCTGTTTTTTGTCATTGCCTTTTTCTGTGCGTTTTCAGGAAAAGCGGAGTCCCGTATAACCGATAAGACGGTGAGCCGCACACTCGCAATCCTTGATAAAGAACTGTCCAACAGGGATGCATATGTCAATAAACGGCAAGAAGCGATTGATTCCATCAAGAATGTGCTTAATTCATGCGATACCGTCGATAACCGTTACTTCAATGTGCTGCTTGAGCTTGGCAACCGCTATTCAGGTTATCTCACCGACTCAGCCCTGATATATTACTGGCGAGGGGAAGCTATGGGCGAAATGCTCAATAATCCCTATTATAAAGTCACATTTCAGATGAAGAAACTCGCCACGCTTCCTGCCGCAGGGTTTATGGTGAATGCAGTGAGTGAATTCGAGACCATAAACCTGGACTCGCTGCCGACACCGCAGCGTATCGAGGCACTTGAGGCAGGACGGCAGATGTACAGTTATGTGGCGGCTTTCTATGTGAAATATCCTGACTATAATAAGTGGAAAGAAAAGATAATGGCGATGCAATCGGAGCTTCTTAAGATTTTGCCTGATTCATCGTTGCTGTACATGCACACCAAGGGAGAGTATGCTTTCCTTAGCGGAGATTATGTGACTGCAAAGGTTCTGCTTACGAAAGTGTTTGAGACGGTCGATCCTAAATCAAACCTGGCTGCGCGTTCAGCCAACATCCTCGGGAGAATAGCCGATATAAACAATTCCAGGGAGGAGCATTTCTATTACCTTGCCGTTTCGGCAATAGCCGATGTCATCTCGGCTACCCGCGAAGTGGTATCGCTTCAGGAGCTTGGAATGGCTTTGTACGATGAAGGGGATATAAACCGCGCTTACATGTATCTTAATGTGGCTCTGTCGAATGCTGTGGAATGTAATGCCTTGATGCGCCTGACGCAAACCACCGAGGCTCTTCCTGTGATTTCGGCAGCCAACAGGGATGCGCTGGAACGAGGGAGGCAGAGGCTTGTGTTTGTGCTGTCGCTGTCATTGATTCTCGTGGTGGTCCTTGTCGGTGTGCTGCTGAAACTGTATAAGCAGATGGACAAGATGCAGCGGCTTCAAGTTACTCTTGAATCAGCCAACCGGACCAAGGAGGTCTACATGAGCCAGTTCCTAAACCTGTGCACGGTGTACATGAATCAATTGAAGGAGCTTTGCAGCATTACCGCGCGTAAGATTTCCACGGGGCATGTCGATGAACTGTATAAGCTTGCCAAGTCGGGGAGATTTGTGGAAGGGCAAAGCAAAAACTTCTACGATACATTTGACGACGCTTTCCTTCACATTTACCCTAATTTCGTGGATGATGTGAATGACCTGCTGCACGAAAATGAAAAGATAACGCTTAAACCGAATGAGAAGCTTAACACCGATTTAAGGATATTGGCTTTCATGCGTCTTGGGGTGACTGACAGTTCCAAAATAGCAGAGGTGCTAAATTATTCTCTCAATACCATCTACACTTACCGTAATAAGCTTAAAAACCGGGCTATAAACCGTGACACTTTTGAAAAAGATGTCATGAACATTCGTTACCGTGACAAGCAAGAACCGGATAATCTGAAATAAAGTGTGAACTTTATTGCCGGTGATGTGTTGTACCATTAAAAACATCATTTTGTCACATAATTATCAAGAAATATGAAAGATGTAAAGACTACACTATTAGATAGGCGCAGTATTCGTCGCTATGAGAGAGATGATATCAGTGAGGATGTAATGGATTTCATATATAAAGCTATCCAAAACACTCCCACGAGCTACAATGGTCAACAATTCTGTGTCATTGATGTCGATGATCAGCCCACGAAGGAAAAGATATACGAACTTACCGGTCAGAAACAGATAAAGACCTGTAAGCATTTCTTATTGTTCTGCGCTGACTATAATAAAATCTCTCAGCTTGCCGACACTAAATTTCTTGATATGCCCGATTTCCCGCTTACTGCCGATGGTGTCATAGTGGGGATAATTGATGCGACTTTAGCGATGATGAACGCTTTGACTGCCGCTGAATCATGCGGTCTCGGCACTTGCCCTATAGGCTATGCACGTACTGCGGCTCCGGAAGCGTTGGCTAAACTGATGAAGCTGCCACAGAAAGTATTTGTGGTGTGCGGTCTGGCGATAGGGGTTCCGCGCGAGATGCCCGATTTGAAGCCCAAGCAGCCTGTAAACCTGTTAGTGTTCAAGAATGAATACCGTCAGGACAACATGGTTCCCGAACTTATGGACTATGACAGGATTATCCGCGAATATAACGGCTCAAGAAGCGGCACTCAGACTGATAACGACTGGGCGGGGCATATAATAGGCTATTACCGGGAAGCTATGAGCTTTAACGTCCTTGACGCTTTAAGGCGCAGGGGATTTGGAGTTATAAAGTGATTGCTGATATATTGAAATTTTTCCATAATTAAGATTTAACATTTAGAAGCGTACTTGCCGCTAAGTTTTGGTTAATATAAGTTAATTGCGAAAAGTGGGCTTTTAGATGTGAGTAAATTCAGTCAATATTTGCTAAATTTGCAAGTGTAAATTTAAACTGGATCTATGCTATTGCGCAATTTAATATTGATTTTAGCTCTTATTTTGAGCTTTTCCAATACCATATCAGCTATTGAATCCGGCGAAGAGACTATACTTATTGTCTCTTCCTACAATCCGGACACTTATGCCGTATCGGAGAACCTAAAGACATTTATGGCTGAACTGCGGTCAAAAGATGTCAATGTCCGTGTATCGGTGGAAAATATGAACTGCAACAACCTTCCCGAAGCACGGGAGTGGAAGCAACGGTTAGCCGACATTCTATCCAAATATCGGGGACTGGACCGTCCGGCGTTAGTCATATTTCTCGGGCAGGAAGCCTGGAGCGCTTATCTGTCACAAACTAATCCCGAATATAAGTCATTGCCTTCAATGTGCGCCATGGTGTCGCGAAACACGGTGATTTTGCCGTCGGACAGCGTTGATGTACGCACATGGCTGCCGGAATCCAAGGATATCCGAAATGACTTCAATGATTTCAACATTGTGGGCGGAATAGTCTACGAATATAAGATTCGTGAGAATATAGAGTTGATGAAGAAGCTATATCCTGACATCAATTCTATCATGTTCCTGACCGACAATACATTCGGCGGAGTGAGCCTACAGGCATGGATAAGGAGCAAGGAGTATAAATACCCTGACTACAAGTTCGGCTATCTTGACGGACGCTCGTTGACGTTTAAAGATGTGGACCTCGAAATAGCCAATATCCCGGAAAACACCGCATTGTTCTGCGGAACATGGCGAGTTGACAGTTCCAATGACTATGTTATAGGAAGCACGACCCATGTGCTTAGGGAGGCTAATCCCGAATTGCCGGTCGTGACCATGAGTAGTGTGGGTCTCGGACACTGGGCTATCGGAGGATTGATTCCCGCTTACCATAATTTAGGTGCGGAACTTGCCGATGCTTGCATAGCCTATCTTGATTCAGGCAGGGTACAATCTAAAAAGGATATCAATATTGTAGATGTGCGGTACGTCTTTGACTCCCGCCGGTTGGATTCATTGAATATTGACCGTAGTATTCTTCCCAAAGATGCCGAATTTATCAACAGCCCTGTATCTCCATTAAAAGAATACGAGAGTATTATATGGTGGGTTGTGGTGGTATTCGTGCTTTTGGTTATATGTCTGCTTATCGCTTTTTACCACATAAGAAGAATAGAGCGTCTACGCAAAGAACTGCAGAAACAGAGCGAGGAGCTTCAGGTGGCTAAAGAGAACGCTGAAAGCGCCAACAAGCTGAAAACTTTGTTCCTTCAGAATATCAGCCACGAGATTCGCACTCCGCTTAACGCCATTGTGGGTTTCTCCGAAATCATCTCCAAGTCGGCTGACAGTTCCATGAAGAAATACGCCAACCTCATAAAAAGCAATAGCGACTACTTTCTGAAGATTGTGAATGATGTGATGGAAGTGGCTGCGCTTGACTCGGGCGTGACAGGCGAGAAAGCTATGTGCTCTATCAATGAACTTTGCTACCAGGCAATAGATCAGGTGAAGGAAGAGAAGAAGCCTGGGGTGGAATTTGACTTCGTTCCGTGGCATAACGAGCGGTCGATTACAGTGCCTCGTCCGTTGTTGCTGTCGCTTGTCACCAATATGCTCGACAATGCATTCAAATTTACCGAGAAGGGTAAAGTAGTTCTTCGGTGCGAATCAATCGATGACGGCAATACCATACGAATTACCGTGACCGACACCGGACCCGGCATTCCGCTTAACGAGCAGGAGTCAGTATTTGACCGGTTCGTTAAACTCAACCATTTCTCCAAAGGAGCAGGTCTCGGATTGTCGATATGCCGTAATGTGGCGAAAAACATGCATGGCGAAATAAAAATCGACCCCACTTACACTGACGGATGTAAGATTGTATTCACTTTCCCCGTGGCATTCCAGTAAGAAACATAAATAATGAATTATAAGCGCAAATTCCATCAATAAGATAGAATTTGCGCTTTTTTTCACGACAGGAGTAAGTAATTTATGGTAGTTCTAGAAAAAAATGCTAACTTTGCATGGTTTTCCTGAAAACCGGCTTTTTGTTACTGTTATTACTATTTTTTTATCTGATTTTATATGCGCGAAACAAAAAAAGCCGCTCTTGTGCTCGCTGACGGCACTGTGTTTGAAGGCAAGTCGTTCGGATACGAAGCTTCAACCGCAGGAGAGGTGGTGTTTAATACTGCCATGACCGGCTATCCTGAGAGTCTTACTGACCCATCCTATAAAGGTCAAATTCTTGTCACCACCTATCCTATATTAGGCAACTACGGAGTACCGCCTGCCAGGGAAAAGGAGGATGTGAGCGAATTCTACGAAAGTAACCGCATTCATTGTAAAGCCATCGTGGCGCAGGACTACTCTTGGAACCATAGTCATTGGCAAGCTGACCGAGGATTGTCCGACTGGTTGAAAGAAGAGGGTATTCCCGGCATATACGGAATTGACACCCGTGAGCTTACAAAGCATCTGCGTGAGCATGGCTCAATGCTTGGAAAGATTATAGTGGAGGGATGCGATGACATTCCGTTCTATGACCCTAACGTTGAAAATCTTGTTGCGCAAGTCAGCTGTAAAAACATAGAAGTGCATGGCGAGGGCTCAAAGACTGTAGTGCTGGTGGATTGTGGAGTAAAGCACAATATCATACGATGCCTAACCCGCCGCGGCGCAAGAGTGATAAGAGTGCCTTGGGACTATGACTTCTCCTCGATTCCTTATAACGGAGTCTTTATCTCTAACGGTCCTGGCAATCCCGAAATGGTGGATAAGACTGTGGAAAACCTCAAAAAAGCTATAAGCATAGGCAAGCCGATATGCGGAATATGCATGGGCAATCAATTGCTGGCAAAGGCTGCCGGAGCATCCACTTATAAACTTCCCTATGGTCATAGAAGCCATAATCAACCGGTGAGAAGAGTAGGCACCGACCAATGTTACATCACGTCCCAAAACCATGGGTTTGCGGTTGATGATTCCACTCTGCCTGACGAATGGGAACCGCTGTTTGTAAACATGAATGACGGGTCCAATGAAGGAATCAGGCATAAAACCAAACCCTTCTTCTCCGCTCAATTTCATCCTGAGGCTTCATCAGGTCCCAAGGATACCGAGTTTCTATTTGATGAATTTATAAACATGCTTTAATTTTTTGACTTAAATGACATCTCATTCTATAAAAAAAGTTCTGTTGCTTGGTAGTGGAGCATTGAAGATAGGAGAGGCGGGCGAGTTTGACTACTCCGGTTCGCAGGCTCTTAAAGCGATGAAAGAAGAGGGTATAGAAACTGTTCTGATTAATCCCAATATCGCCACTGTCCAGACATCGGAAGGCTTTGCCGATAACATCTATTTCTTGCCGGTCACACCTTACTTTGTCGAAAAAGTCATAGACAAGGAGCGTCCTGACGGAATTATGCTGGCATTCGGCGGACAGACTGCGCTTAACTGCGGAGTGGAACTGTACAAAAGCGGAATATTAGAGAAATATAATGTAAAGGTGCTTGGAACTCCGGTGCAGGCGATAATGGACACCGAGGACCGTGAACTGTTCGTGAAAAAACTCGATGAGATAAACATCAAGACCATAAAGAGCGAAGCGGTAAGCAATGTCAATGACGCTATAAACGCAGCCAATGAACTGGGCTATCCGGTTATAGTGCGCGCCGCCTATGCATTGGGGGGACTTGGAAGCGGATTCTGTGATGACGAGCAGCAGCTTGTGGCACTTGTCGAGAAAGCTCTCTCGTTTGCGCCTCAGGTGCTTGTGGAAAAGTCACTCAAAGGATGGAAGGAAGTGGAATACGAAGTTGTACGCGATGCTTACGACAACTGTATCACAGTTTGCAACATGGAGAACTTTGACCCGCTTGGTATCCACACCGGTGAATCAATCGTGGTAGCTCCTTCGCAAACTTTGTCGAATGAGGATTACCACTATCTGCGCAAACTTGCGATAAAAATTATCCGTCACATAGGAATCGTGGGTGAATGTAACGTGCAGTATGCATTTGACCCTGGTTCGATGGAATACCGAGTGATAGAGGTGAACGCGCGCCTTTCGCGCTCATCGGCTCTTGCGTCAAAAGCCACAGGATATCCCTTGGCTTTCGTAGCAGCGAAATTAGGATTGGGCTACGGCTTGTTTGACCTCAAGAATTCAGTTACAAAGGTCACTTCGGCATTCTTTGAGCCGGCATTGGACTACGTTGTAGTCAAAATTCCTCGCTGGGACTTGGGAAAATTCCACGGTGTCAAGCGTGAGATAGGCTCCTCCATGAAGTCGGTAGGCGAAGTGATGTCTATCGGTAGAACTTTTGAGGAGGCAATTCAGAAAGGCTTGCGCATGATAGGTCAGGGAATGCATGGATTTGTGGAGAACAAAGAGCTTAAGATAGCAAATATCGAGCATTCACTATCGGATCCCACTGATAAACGAATATTTGTCATCTCCAAAGCCATGCGACAAGGTTATACCGTGGAACAAATTCACGACATGACCAAGATTGACCGCTGGTTCCTATATAAGCTATATAATATTGTGTCTACTGCCGATGAACTGGAAACATTCAGCCGGGTAGAGGATGTGCCGTTAATGTTGTTGCGTCAGGCTAAAGAGCAGGGATTCAGCGATTTCCAGATAGCACGTGCCTTGAACAAGGCTGATGAGTTTAATCCGGAAGCTTCGGCATTGAAAATAAGGGAATTCCGTAAAGCCAACGGCATTGTGCCGGTTGTCAAGCAGATTGATACGCTTGGCGCGGAATATCCGGCAATGACCAACTATCTGTATCTGACCTATAATGGCAGCGGCAACGATGTCAATTATCTGCATGACCATCGTTCGATTATCGTGTTGGGCTCAGGAGCTTACCGCATTGGAAGCTCGGTGGAGTTTGACTGGTGTTCGGTCAACGCTCTTATGACAGTTAAGAGAGAGGGCTATCGTTCAGTGATGATCAATTATAATCCTGAGACCGTGTCAACTGACTATGACATGTGCGATCGTCTTTATTTCGATGAACTGACTTACGAGCGTGTGATGGACATAATAGAACTGGAACAGCCTCATGGCGTAATCCTGTCAGTGGGCGGTCAGATTCCGAATAACCTTGCAACTCGCCTTGATAAAGCGCAGGTTCCTATTCTCGGCACCTCGGCGCAGTCCATTGACAATGCCGAAGACCGCCACAAATTCTCGGCGATGCTCGACCGTATAGGCGTGGATCAGCCGCGCTGGCGCGAGTTGACCTCTTTTGACGATATACACAAGTTTATTGATGAAGTGGGATTTCCGGTGCTTGTGCGTCCGAGTTATGTGCTTTCGGGCGCGGCGATGAATGTATGTTCCAATAACGAGGAGCTTGACCGCTTCCTTCGTCTTGCCGCCAATGTGTCAAAACAATACCCTGTGGTTGTGACCGAATTTATTCAGAACGCCAAGGAGATAGAGATGGATGCCGTGGCTGACAAGGGAGAGATTAAAGTGTACGCGATATCGGAGCACATAGAGTATGCCGGAGTCCATTCCGGTGATGCCACTATCCAGTTCCCGCCGCAGAAGCTTTATGTTGAAACCATACGCCGAATAAAGAAAGTGAGCCAGAAGATAGCCAAGGCTCTCAATATATCAGGTCCGTTCAATATTCAGTTCCTTGCCAAGAACAATGACATAAAGGTCATTGAGTGCAACTTGCGTGCATCACGCTCATTCCCCTTCGTAAGTAAAGTGCTGAAACTCAACTTTATCGACATAGCCACTCAGATTATGCTCGGCAAAGAGGTGGAACGTCCCAATAAAAATGCGTTTGATCTTGACTATGTGGGCATAAAGGCATCGCAGTTCTCGTTCTCGCGCCTTCAGGGCGCTGACCCGGTGTTGGGCGTTGACATGTCATCCACCGGCGAGGTAGGATGCCTTGGCGACGACACTGACGAGGCTATCATGAAGGCAATGCTTTCAGTGGGACTCCGCATTCCGTCAAAGTCAAAGGGCATCCTTCTGTCAACCGGAAGCGCGAAGCAGAAGACAGCATTGCTTGACGCGGCACACGCTTTGCACAATCACGGATACCGTCTATATGCCACCGGCGGAACTCACCAGTTCCTTAATGACAATGGCATCCCGGCAGTGAAAGTGTACTGGCCGAGCCAGCCCGACTGTGAGCCGCAGGCATTGACTCTGCTTCATGAAAAAGAGGTGGACATGGTGGTTAACATCCCCAAAAACCTCACTGAAACTGAATTGACCAACGGCTATCGTATCCGTCGAGCTGCAATTGACCTGAATGTGCCGTTGCTGACTAATGCCCGCCTTGCCTCAGCCTTTATCCATGCGTTTACCACTCTCACTCTTGACGATATCGAAATAAAATCATGGGCGCAGTACCGTTAACCGCAGATAAATAAATATTATAGAATATTAATCTTGCTTCCCTACGTATAAAATTACGTGGGGAAGTTTTGTTAAATGACACATTTTAAGTAACTTTGCATCAATGGCACGACTTTTAGCGATTGACTACGGACGAAAACGTTGCGGGATAGCCGTTACTGACGAGTTACAGATTGTAGCTACCGGTTTGGCTACCGTCCCTACGCACACACTCACGGATTATATAAAAAAATACATAGCTTCCGAGAATGTGCAGACAATAGTTGTGGGTTATCCGCGCACTATGCAGGGCGAGGACTCGGAATCCATGAGATATATAAAGCCGGGAATCGCCAATCTCAGAAAGAATCTGCCTGAGAACATCGACATCGTGTTTTGGGACGAACGGTTCACATCAGCTTTGGCTCACCGCGCAATGATTGACGGGGGCATGAAGAAGATGCGCCGCCGCGATAAAAGTGTGGTAGATGAAATGGCTGCCACGATTATTTTGAACGATTATTTAGAAAGTAAATCATATAAACAATGAAATTACCTATATACCTTTACGGACATCCTGTCCTGAGAAAGGAATCGAAGGATGTGACTCCTGACTATCCTGAGCTTAAAAAACTTATTGAGGATATGTGGGAAACCATGTATGCTTCTGACGGAGTGGGGCTTGCGGCTCCTCAGGTCGGGAAGAATGACAAGATAGTAGTTATCGATGCGGATCCGGTTTCGGAATCATTCCCTGAATGCCAAGGACGGAAACTGACTCTTATAAACCCCGAGATAGAAATTCTTGACGGCGACGAGATAAGCCGCGACGAGGGCTGTCTGAGTCTTCCTGATTTGAGCGAATCAGTTCCGAGAGTAGAGCACATCAGGCTTAAATGGGTCGATGAGAACTTTGAGCCTCATGAGGAGGAGATATCCGGGTTCCTTGCCCGCATAGTCCAGCACGAGTGCGACCATCTGTGGGGTAAACTCTACATTGACCACATATCATTAATACGCAAGCAACTCATTAGAGGGAAACTGAATAACATAATTTCGGGCAAGAAGCGAGTGTCCTATCCGGTGCGCTATGCCCCTAATAAAAAATAATATGGCTGACGATAAAAAAGTTATTTTTTCAATGGTGGGAGTCAGTAAGATTTATCCACCTCAAAAACAAGTCCTGAAGAATATTTATCTCTCTTTCTTCTATGGCGCAAAAATAGGTATCATCGGTCTTAACGGTTCCGGTAAGTCATCGCTTTTGAAGATTATTGCCGGTATCGACAAGCAGTACCAAGGGGAAGTGGTGTTCTCTCCCGGCTATACTGTGGGCTATCTTGAGCAGGAACCGAAACTTGACCCTGACAAGACTGTGATAGAAGTTGTGAGGGAAGGTGTGCAGCCCATAATGGATCTCCTTGCTGAATTTGATAAAGTGAACGAAGCATTCGGTGACCCCGATGTGCTTGAAGATCCTGACAAGATGGATGCGCTCATCAGCCGTCAGGCGGAATTGCAGGATAAACTTGATGCCGCTGACGCTTGGAACATCGACAGTAAGCTCGAAAGGGCGATGGATGCACTGCAGTGTCCCCCCGACGACCAGAACATAGCTACCCTGTCAGGTGGTGAGCGTCGCCGTGTGGCTCTTTGCCGTCTTCTCCTCCAGCAGCCTGATGTGCTGTTGCTTGATGAACCTACCAACCACCTTGACGCTGAGTCCATCGACTGGCTGGAACAGCACTTGCAGCAATATCCCGGAACTGTCATAGCCATCACCCACGACCGCTATTTCTTGGATCATGTGGCAGGATGGATTCTTGAGCTTGACCGCGGCGAAGGCATTCCCTGGAAGGGCAATTATTCATCATGGCTCGACCAGAAAACCAAGCGTATGGCGCAGGAGGAAAAGCAGGCAAGTAAACGACGCAAAACTCTTGAGCGAGAGCTTGAATGGGTGAGAATGGCTCCCAAGGCGCGTCAGGCTAAGGGTAAAGCACGTCTTAATTCTTACGACAAGCTGTTGAACGAGGACCAGAAGGCACGTGAAGAACGTCTTGAAATATTTATCCCCAACGGACCGCGCCTCGGCAATAAGGTCATTGAGGCTACCGGACTTGAAAAAGCTTTCGGCAAGAAGCAATTGTTCAAGGACCTTAACTTCTCGTTGCCGCCAAACGGTATTGTGGGCGTGATTGGTCCTAACGGCGCAGGTAAAACCACGTTGTTCCGCCTAATAATGGGGCAGGAAGCACCTGATAACGGAACATTTGACGTGGGCGAAACCGTTAAGATAGCCTATGTCGACCAGACCCACCACGACCTCCTTCCTGAAAAGAGCGTGTATGAAGTAATATCCCAGGGGGTAGAGACTTTCCGCATGGGAGGACGCGACATGAATGCGCGCGCTTACCTTTCTAAATTCAACTTTACCGGAGCTGACCAGGAAAAGAAGATAGGTGTGCTGTCAGGCGGTGAGCGTAACCGCCTTCATCTTGCCATGGCATTGAAAGAGGAGGGCAATGTGCTGTTGCTCGACGAACCTACCAATGACATCGACGTGAACACGCTTCGGGCACTTGAAGAGGGTCTTGAGGACTTCGCCGGATGCGCTGTCGTTGTCAGCCATGACCGTTGGTTCCTTGACCGAATATGCACCCACATCCTTTCTTTTGAAGGGGATGGCAATGTGGTGTTCTACGAAGGTTCTTATTCCGACTATGAGGAATACAAAAAAGCGCGTAACGGCGGAAAGGAATTGCCCCGCAAGCGTTACCGCAAACTTATGGAATAATCCCCATGAACGAGCAACCGCTTATAGATTTATATGCAATGTTTACCGGACATGCGCCGGTAAACATTGTTCGTATTAAAGGTTCCGGTTCCAACCGCCATTATTACCGGATAGGCGACAATCCGTCCGTGATAGGCGTGATAGGAGAGAATGTGCAGGAGAATGAAGCGTTCATCTATCTCAGCAATCATTTTAAGGACGCGGGCATTAACGTTCCACGCATATTTGCGGTGAGCGACGACCGTATATGCTATCTTCAGGAGGACTTGGGACACGTGTCGCTCTTTGACTTAATTACGGAAAACGCCGGGACTGACGCAGTGATGCCCATGCTTGAGAAAACCATAATGTCGCTTCCTCGGCTCCAGTGGGGAGGAGTGAAGAATCTCGATGCCTCTAAATGCTACCCTGTGCCGGCGATGGATCATCGTGCCATCATGTGGGACCTTAACTACTTCAAGTATTGCTTCCTGAAAATATCAGGCGTTGACTTTAAGGAGGACTTACTGGAGAATGACTTTGAGGTGTTGGCTGAGAAGATACTTTCATTCGGTTGTGACACATTCATGTACCGTGACTTCCAGTCACGTAATGTGATGGTGAAGGATGGTCAGCCGTGGTTCATTGATTACCAAGGCGGAAGGAAAGGTCCCTATCATTATGATGTGGTATCGTTTCTGTGGCAGGCGAGAGCCGGTTTTTCATCGGAGGTCCGTTTGCATCTGATTGATAAGTACATTGAAGCGGCGAGAGCCTACATTTATATAAATGCATCCGATTTTGCCCGTGAGCTTAGATATTTTGTCCTGTTCCGCACTATTCAGGTGCTTGGAGCCTATGGATTCCGTGGACTAATCGAGCATAAGGAGCATTTCATGAAGAGCATTCCCAAAGCGTTGCGCAATCTGAAAGAACTCCTTGAGGGCGGTTTCGACGAATTTCCTTATCTCGTCACGGTGCTGTCCAAGCTCACAGCCATGCCGCAATTCTCCTGCGGCGAGGAATCGCCTGTCCTTGAACTGCGCATTTCAAGTTTCGGCTATAAACGGCACGGTATTCCCGCTGATTTATCGGGCAACGGAGGGGGCTTCGTCTTTGACTGCCGTGCAATCCATAATCCAGGGCGATACGATGAGTATAAGACTCTTACAGGAAGGGACCGGAAGGTGAAAGAGTTTCTGGAACATGAGGGTTCGGTGCTTACTTTCCTGCAGAATGTCTACGGGCTTGTGGAGCCTGCCGTAAAGACCTATCTTGAAAGGGGTTTTACCCATCTGATGGTAAGTTTCGGTTGCACAGGCGGTCAGCATCGGTCAGTGTATTGCGCCGAGGCGTTGACATCCCGCATCCGTGACCTGTTTCCTCAGGTAAGGATCGTGTTGAATCATTTGGAACAAAACATAGAAGAAATATTGGAACCTCGCTCATGAAAGCTATGATTTTTGCCGCCGGACTCGGAACACGGCTGCGTCCATTGACCGACAATTGCCCCAAGGCATTGGTGAAAGTAGGGGATAAGCCTTTACTGCAACATGTGATAGAACGCCTTAAAGCCTCCGGTTTTGATGACATAGTTGTGAATGTTCATCACTTTGCACCGATGATAAAGGACTTCCTGAAAGCTAATGGCGACTTTGATGTCAGAATTACGGTCAGCGACGAGTCCGAGTGCCTTCTTGACACAGGCGGAGGCATACTGAAAGCATCGGGATTTTTCGGCAATGAACCTGTTCTGGTGCATAATGTGGACATCCTTTCTGATGTGGATTTACGTGAAATGTACGACACGCACTGCGCGTCCCATAACGATGCCACACTGTTGGTAGCATCACGCGACACTTCGCGCTATCTGCTGTTTGACGATAAATCGCTCATGAGGGGCTGGACCAATGTCAAGACCGGGGAAGTGCTCCCTGCCTGGCTTGATGCCACGAAGTTCCATGCCCTGGCGTTCAGCGGCATTCATGTCATCTCCCCGTCGTTGATAGCCGCTCTTGCCGAGTACGCCACGGAGGAGGTTTTTCCCATTATCCCGTTCTATGTGGCTTCATGCCGGGAGTATAAAATATGCGGATATAAGCCCGCCGAGGATTACCGGTGGCTTGACGTGGGCAAACCGGATTCCCTTGCGAAAGCCGAAGAATGGTTTTGCTGATACAATACAAGAAAAGAGCTGCGCTTATTGACGCAACTCTTTTTTGTATTGCGGAATCACTTCTTCTGCGCAGGGTCGCAAGTTAACCCTACACCGAGTTTCTTAAATATCTTATGGTCGACTTCGCCGAGCATCACAGTGGAGTGGGCTTCGCATCCACGCAGTTCCGGCAGCTTCTCAATAGCTTTCCGGCAATTTTCGTTATGGGTGCTGAGCACTGACAAAGCCACAAGCACTTCATCGGTGTGCAAGCGAGGGTTACGGCTGCGCAGGTAGTGCGTTTTGGTGTACTGTATCGGTTCAATCATATCCTGGGGGATGAGCTTAACCGAGTGCTCTATTCCGGCAAGATGCTTGACCGCATTGAGTATCAATGCCGCACTGGGACCAAGCAATGCGCTTGTCTCGGCGGTAATGATGGTGCCGTCAGGAAGTTCTATTGCCGAACATGGCACACCGCTGCGTTCAGCACGTTCACGCGCTGCCACTGTGGGCTTACGGTAGGTGGGGTCGATTTTAGCCTGTTTGAACAGCAGGGCGATCTTGTTTACTTCGCTGTCATTGCCTTCTCCCTGTGCGAGACGGTTAAGAGCGGTGTAGTATCGGCGTATGATTTCGTTTTTCGATGCCTCGCAGCACACTTTGTCGTCGCTGATACAGAATCCAACCATATTTACGCCCATGTCGGTGGGTGATTTATATGGATTTTCGCCATATATGCCTTCAAACAGCGAGTTGAGCACCGGAAATATCTCAATGTCGCGGTTGTAGTTGATTGCAGTTTTGCCGTATGCCTCCAGATGGAACGGGTCAATCATATTGACATCGTTAAGGTCGGCAGTTGCTGCTTCGTAGGCTATATTGACAGGATGCTTCAACGGAAGGCTCCACACCGGGAAAGTCTCAAACTTGGCATAACCAGCCTCGATGCCACGCTTATGTTCGTTGTAAAGCTGGCTAAGGCACACAGCCATTTTACCGCTGCCGGGACCGGGCGCAGTCACTATCACGAGGGGACGCGATGTCTCAACGTAATCGTTCTTCCCAAATCCTTCGTCCGATGCTATCAGGTCCACGTTTGTGGGATAGCCGTCGATAGTGTAATGGTAATAAGTGGTGATGCCCATGCGTTCAAGCTTGTTGCGGAATGCGTCGGCGCTGATCTGGCCGTTGTAATGGGTGATAACTACTGACCCCACAAGGAATCCACGCTTCTGGAACTCCTCGCGTAGGCGAAGCACGTCCATGTCGTAGGTGATGCCAAGGTCATTGCGTACCTTGTTCTTCTCGATGTCGAGCGCACTGATCACAATGACAATCTCGGCATGGTCGCTAAGCTGACTAAGCATTCTTAACTTACTGTCAGGCTGGAAACCGGGCAGTACGCGGCTTGCGTGATGGTCATCGAATAACTTTCCTCCAAGCTCAAGATAAAGCTTATTGCCGAACTGAGCTATCCGCTCTTTTATGTGTTCGGACTGAATTCTCAGATATTTTTCGTTGTCAAAACCGTATTTCATAACGGACAACAAAAGTACAAAAATTCCTTAACATCCGCAACTCTCCGCGACACAGTGACGAATTTTTTTAATAAAACATATAATCTTGATCATCTTATTAATTAATTCGCTCCACTTTCACCAAAACCTCATAACACTGCATTGAAAGATTATGGCTTATCTTTAATCTGATACTTGCATATAAATATACATCAAGTTTTGAACGAAGTATTACTATATTATCAATTATTCACATAAAGTGTTTGAGAACAAAACTAATTATACGCCAGCGACGAGTGACAATTAACCTTTTTTGCTTTTTATCAACGGCACGGATTATTCGATGACAGACTTTACCAAGAGGCATTACCCAAAACAAACCATCACCTTTTGCCATACGTGTATCAACCAGCCCGGGGCGAATTTCAGTTACGATAATATCAGTCCCTTTTGCTTTTCGTTGCAAAGACTTGGTATAGTTTATCTGGAATGCCTTGGACGCACTGTAAGATGGCGCTATAGGTGTTGGTTGCAATCCTCCAACAGATGTAATGGTCACAAGATGACCTGATTTTTGACGCTCAAAGAGTCTGTAAATTGACGCTACCGCATTAGCCCAGCCCATTACGTTCACAGAAAGAGTGGATAACTCCGTCTCGACATCCAACCTCGGATTAAGCTCTCCGATTCCTGCGCAAACAATAGCCAGACCAATGCGGTGGTATTTGTGAACAATACTTTCCAACG
Organism: Bacteroidales bacterium GP4; assembly: GCA_001701065.1. Classification (GTDB taxonomy): domain Bacteria; phylum Bacteroidota; class Bacteroidia; order Bacteroidales; family Muribaculaceae; genus Muribaculum. The sequence goes on along the minus strand of DAAL01000056.1, from coordinate 2,390 downwards.
CGTTATCGAATGAATCCAATTGGGAAATATCGCATTGAATAGGCAACGTATGTTCAGGACAACTTTTCACCATATTGTCCAACAGTTCTTTTCTTCTACCCGTGACAATTACATTATGTTCCTTTGAAACATAATGTTTCCATAGATTGTATCCGATGCCGGAAGTCGCTCCAATAATGAGAATATTCATATCCTTATTTTAATAATTAAAAAACATTATTTATCGGAATCATCAATTACGAGAAAGCAGATGTCGCCAAAATGTTGTTATTCGATTTAGCATAAACTCTGTGCTTGATTTGGCAGCAAAGTTACATCAAAGGAAAAATAAAACTCTCAAACAAAGTTGAGAGTCCTATTTTTTTAGCTATTTCCCCGTTTTTTACGAATACGGCTCAAATATGTAGGTGTGACATTGAGATATGATGCAATATCTTTGAGTGAAAATAAGTTGAATATTTCGGGATGATGAAACACAAGTACCTCGTAACGCTGCTCAGGTGACTGACAATAGAGTGACACATATCGGTCATAGATCTGTGAAAACATTGATTCCGTGGCTTTTGCAACTAAATCAGACAATTCGGCATCAGTTTTTAATCGTTCTGTAAGGCTCTTTACCGAAATACGATAAATCTCACAGTCAGAATCCGCTATAATCGAAACACGAGATGATTCACCTCTGAGAGAGAACGGAAAATCGGCTACAAACTCTCCGGCAAACTCTAACCCTATGATATGCTCCATTCCACTATCATCATAAGCAACATACTTTAGAGTCCCTGACTTGATATATCCTATATATCTTGCAACCCTACCGACGCTTACAAATTCATCCTTTCTACTATACCGGCACAACTCACCCTCATTGACGCATAATTCCCGCCAACGCTCAATTCCTGGATGTTCGATATAACTGTTGAACTTTGACATAAAAATGGTAGTGTGGATATCATTATCTAAGAGGTTGCATAACTGACAAGCAGTTATGTAACCTCCTATATGCAAAGATAGTACAAAATCTTGATTGTCACAAGTTAATTGGTATATTATCGTCCTCCTATGGTGGATTGGTTGACGCTTGCATCGGCGTTGATGAGCTTATTGGCTCTGCGCTTTTGCCGTCCCCACTGGAGGTTGTAGCTTACTGAGATATATGGCATACGCATGTCAAGGCGCATGTGCATTTCGTTGGTGTTCCATCGGCTTAATGATCGAGAACCTTGGTCATACTTTCCGAATGGGAGGATAATTCCTGCGCCAAATTCCCATTTTCCCCAATTATAGGAAAGGTCAATTATGGATAAATCCTCTCCCCATGAAATCTTTTCGCCCCACAGGTCACGTTGCGCTCTGTGATATTGAAGACTAAGCGTAAAGCACCAATGCATCAGCATGGCATTGACATCGCCGCTCCAACAGTGATTGTACAGTTTATATCCGCTCCCTTTCATCCGTTCAGCGGTATATTGCAATGTCCCGGATACAGTCATCCATGTCGGAATCACCTCAATTTGTGGAGCTATCCAAAAATTTATATTGTCCAATCCTTTGCTGTTTTCGTAAGAGGTTATAAGCTTGTCGTTATCCCAATATAGGTACGGTGTGACTGCATTAGGACTTGAAAAGGCTCTGACTCCCAACGAACCTGAAACACGAGGTAGGTTATAACTGTATCTCAGTGAAAGCATATACGATGATGAGGTTTTCAAGTGGGGATTTCCTATGATCCATTGGAAGCCATCAAGTTGTTGCGGAGCTATATTGGTAGCGGCAAGAGAGGGGGCTGATTGCCAGGAAGTGAAGCTTAGACGGAACTGATGATTAGGATTAGGAGCATAAGTGACTGTGGTTTGAGGTCGTAGGTTCCATGAATGGTTTCCTTGATTCGTTTCTTTGAACAGAAATGAAGTGTATTGCGCTCCTATGCCTCCGGTTAAAGTCACTTTGTTGATACGGTGGAAATATTCGGCAAAGAAATATGCCTTGTCTTGCCGTTGGTGGAAAACCTCGCCTCCAAGGTTCTCGTAGGTTGAACGGTTACGGTTTGCCGTATACGATGCTCCGGCTGTGAGTCTTGAATTACGCCACTGCTTTATATAGTTTGCTTCCAAGCCATATGCCTGATTCCGGTCCTTGACATAAGTGTGGATGTCATTGACAAAATCGGTTGCGCCGGGATATTGCTCAACGTAATCGGAATAGGAATGACCGGAATACATGGATGCGTTGAAATCGACGACAAGAATTTGACGGTTATCAAGATGCTGTTCAAGATATGCCGAGAATGACGGAGTTGTCCCTATGCTCCCATGCGAGTCCATGAGATCTATATCTTTTCCTCCGTTGCTAAGGCTCAGTAAACCGTTATATTGCCATTTGTCGGAAAA
>DAAL01000159.1 GCA_001701065.1 Bacteroidales bacterium GP4 | reverse complement strand
CCGGACAGGAAGGCGGCAATTCGGTAGCCGATGTGCTTGTAGGCAAAGAAAATCCCTCAGGAAAGCTCACAATGACTTTCCCCGTATCAGCAATGGATCATCCCTCGTCGCTTGATTTCCCCATCGACCCGAAATGGGGCAAAAACAGCAACAAGAACATCGAATACACATTGCACAACGAAGGCATAGATGTAGGTTACCGCTATTTCAAAACCAACGGTGTGGAAGTGTCCTATCCGTTCGGCTACGGTCTGAGCTACACTGATTTCGCTTACTCCAAACCGGTTGTAAAAGCCACCAAGGACGGATTCAAGGCTTATGTCACAGTCACCAACACCGGCGATGTCCCCGGAAAAGAAGCTGTGCAGCTTTACGTGGCAGCCCCAAAAGGAACTATCGAAAAACCGTCGCAGGAACTCAAAGCGTTTGCAAAGACACGCAAACTTCAACCCGGCGAATCACAAGTGCTTGAATTCACAGTGACTGACTACGACCTTGCTTCGTTCCATCAGGACAGCAGCGAGTGGATAAGCGACAAGGGCGACTACAAGGTATTGTTCGGCGCATCGGCTGACGATATCCGCGCCAATGCCGTGTACCGTCTTCCCAAAGAAAAGGAATGGAAAACCCATGACGTGCTGAAGGCTGACTTATCGGTAAAAAAATAAACCCATTTAGCTAAGAGGTTGCTCCGGCAATCTCTTAGCTTTTCTTCTGTATATGAAAGCATTTATATCAAGTCGGTTAAGCATTGTGTGGTGCGGTATGTTTGCCACGCTGCTTTACTTTGTGATTACATGGAGTGCGTTTACCACATTCCGCGGCATGTCTGACTGGATTCTTTATCCGGTCAATCTGCTTGTGGCTACAGTCCTGGTATTGCCTTACTTCATCACTCGTAAAGTGTGGGTGCAGATTATCGTCATGGTGATTACACAAGGGGTGCTTATAAGTAACCTCATGTATTGCCGCACCTATTTCACTGCTATTCCGCTTGACAGCTACATGCTTGCGTCCAACCTCGGCGACTTCACAGCCAGTGTGGCTGACTCCATGCGGTGGAGCGATGCCGGATTCCTCCTGATTACTATCCTGACCGCATGGCTTGCCTACCGCCGCCCGGCACGTAAGCCCGTAAAGGAAGAAAGGCTGATATACATGGGTGCGCTATGCCTGCTGACAGTGGTCACATTCGGAGGAATATGGCTCAAAGGCGGATTCAAGAAGGAATACGACCGACTTTCGCAGTCATGCTACCACAGCACCACGGGAGCGCCCATCTACACCGTCGCAGGACATCTCATATACCAGGCACTGAACACCCATGCTACCCTCAACGACGAACTCCTTGACGACATCACCGAATGGAAGGCACAGAAAGAGGAATTGATGCCCTATGTGGCTCTTCCTGATTCGGTGGGACGGCGCACATCGCTCGTTATCATCCTGTGCGAGTCGCTTGAAAGCTGGGTGGTCGAAAAAGAGATTGACGGAAAACCCGTCACACCTTACCTCAACTCCCTTATAGCCGACTCTACCACCTTCTACGCCCCGAATGTGCTTACACAAGTGTCGTCGGGACGATCCATTGACGGTCAATTGCTCATAAACTGCGGGCTTCTGCCCATGTTGTCATCAGTCTACAGCATGAAGCATCCCGCCACCCGCTATCCTTCGCTAAACAAAGCGATGAAAGAAAAGTACGGCACCAAGAGCTACCTGTTCACCTGCGACAAGCCCATCACCTGGAATCAGGAAGTGATAAGCCGCAGCTTCGGGTGCGACTCTCTGCTTGACCGCAGCGGATGGGATATCGACGAACTTGTAGGCAACCCTCCTAAACTGAGCGACCGCTCTTTCATGCGTCAAAGCACCGAAAAGCTCAAAAACTCCGACATATGGCGCGAGGGCGACTCACGTTACCTTACATTCGTGACCTATTCAGGACACAATCCTTTCGTGCTGCCCGACGAACTGAAGGACCCCGATTTTAAACTGAATGAAACCGCCTATCCCTCCCGCATGGTCGACTATGTGACAATGGCGCATTACACCGACCAGGCATTAAGCACACTTGTCGACTACATCCGCTCACGTGACGACTACGCCAACACACTTGTGGTGATTACGGGCGACCACGAAGGTCTTGCCGGAGAACGAAAAGAATTGCTCCGCAACCCCAGTGCCGCCGAAATAGTTTCACCGGGGCAGTTCACACCGCTTATCATACTGAATTCGCCCGTTCCTGGGCGATATGACGACGTTTTGGGACAAGTGGACATATATTCCACCCTGCTCAATTTGATGGGCTTAGACGGCTATTATTGGAAAGGAATGGGCAACAGTGTATTTTCTCCGCATAAACAGCCCTTCGCGATATCCTCCATGACTTACGAAACCGTAGGCGACACAACCGGCATCTCACCGGCTATCCTTGACCTCACCCGTCAGGCTCGCACCGTCAGCGACGCAATGATCGCCTTCGACCTCTTCCAATAACCCCTTTAAAATTCCACACTCACTCCAAGCAACCACCGAGGAATGTCATATCGGGAGTATTCATCAACCCATCTAACTGAAACCAACCTATCACATAGCGTTGTATGATACGTTGTCAGGATTCCACTTGTCCTTAGGGGCGACTGACGATACAGGATAGCCGAAAGAAAGGATGTTGAGGGGATGAAGATTAGGCGGAAGATTAAGTATGGCTGACAATTTTTCCATCCTGTCTTCCTCGGGATATATGCCGCACCAAACGCCGCCAAGACCGAGCGCATGAGCAGCAAGCAACATATTTTCCGAAGCCGCCGAACCATCTAAAGTCCAGAAACCGCCATCCTCACGGTCGCCGTCAAAAAGTTTGGTCATATCACCGCACACAACCACTGCAAAAGCGCAGTCACGGACCATCTTAGTCCATTGAAAAGCATTGGTGATGGTATCTTTAAGCGC
>DAAL01000165.1 GCA_001701065.1 Bacteroidales bacterium GP4 | reverse complement strand
CTTTAATATTCTTATTCAACTCCATGTTAGTGACAAGATCGTCAGATGCAAACACCAGCTTCTTCATTCCGGGCTGCATCGTCATCATCATGTCAATTGTCTCCCTATATAAATCGGGCACTTCGATATACGTAAAATTATAACGGTTACGCATATCGCCCAAATGAATAGTTTCCGAGTTAAGAAAATTCTGGTCGCCCGACAAGTATTTTTCGTTCAGGACAGTCTTGTCGTTCGACCCCAGGAACAGCATAGGCACATCGCCCCATTCATCCTGAATGCGGTCACGCAAAGAGAAAGCCATGCGTCCGATCAGCACGAGATAGTCAGGCTTATCATCCTTGAAACGATTAAAAATACCGTCCCCAATCGTGTCATAAAGTGAATCAGTACGGATGAGAGAGCTGTTCATGTGAATCAGATTGCAGTCAAGATTATCATTATTGGCAGCTTCAAGCATGAAGGGGGTAATGTAATCTTGAACCCATGGCGCGCTCTCATTGTAAGAGTTAATAATCAACAAGTTTTTCGTGTTAGACGCAGCCTGAGTCGACTGCATTGCCGACATCATCAAAAAAGCAAAAAACAGAATTAAGTTTCTGTATTTGAGCATACGGTTCAATAATTTATTCATATTTATCAAGTCTTCATTGTTCTAATAGTGATAATCATGCAAAACCTTTATTACTTGTGGCAAGAATAAGGTAAAAAACGGATAACAAGTGTTCCACACATGTGAAAACGATGGAACACCTGTTGTCCGATATTTTCAATTTCACGTGTCATTCATTCTCGGCACCGTAAAACTGCGATGAATATAGTCTAAATAAAACTATGACTTAAGGTAGTTCTTCACCTGTTCAAGAACAGCTGGCACAGTGAAGCCAAACTTCTCATCAAGCACCTTGTAAGGAGCCGATGCGCCGAAGTGGTCAAGACCGAATACCTCACCGTTGCGTCCCACTACGCCACGAAGTGTAGAAGGAAGACCGGCAGTCAAGCCGAATACCTTTCCGGCAGCAGGAATTACACTGTCACGGTAAGCGGCAGGCTGGCATTCAAAAAGACCGATAGAAGGCACTGACACTACGCGTGCGGCAACACCCTCTTCTTCAAGCTTGGCAGCAACTTCCACAAGAAGAGAAACTTCCGAACCGTTGGCAACCAATGTCACAGCGGGATTAGCTGCATCTTTAACCACGTAGCCGCCCTTTTCAGCTCCGAGAGCTTCATTGTAGCGGTCACCTGAAGCTGCAGGCAGGTCAGGAATGTCCTGACGGCTGAGGATGAGAGCGGTAGGAGTCTTGGTGTTCTCCATTGCCATCTTCCAGCAAACTGATGTTTCAGCAGCGTCACCGGGACGAAGCACGAGCATACTCGGCTCACCCTTGAAGTTCTTAAGCTCTTCCATCAAACGTATCTGAGCCTCCTGTTCTACCGGTTCATGAGTAGGACCGTCCTCGCCCACACGGAATGCGTCGTGAGTCCAGATGTACTTGACAGGAAGTTCCATAAGAGCCGCCATACGCACAGCAGGCTTCATATAGTCAGAGAATACGAAGAATGTACCGCAAGCGGCAATCATTCCGCCATGAAGAGCGATACCGTTCATGATAGCCGCCATGGTAAGTTCAGCCACACCAGCCTGAAGGAATGCACCGGTAAAGTCACCGTGAGTGAGAGCATGGGTATTCTTCAAGAAACCATCGGTCTTGTCAGAGTTGGCAAGGTCAGCCGAAGCCACAATCATGTTGCCCACTTTCTTGGCGAGTTCACCAAGCACGTCGGCTGAAGCCTGACGGGTTGCGATGTTAGCTTTATGGGCGATGCCCTTCCAGTCGATTTCAGGAAGTTTTCCTGCAAGATATCCGTCAAGAACCTTAGCTTCTTCAGGATGTTCGGCACGCCATGCCTTTTCAGCTTCATGACGCACTTTCACCTCTTCGCGGAGAGCCGCAGCACGGTCAGCATAAAGTTTCTTTACATCATCCCAGATGTGCCATGGATCAGCAGGATCAGCGCCAAGATTCTCCATAGTCTTCTCGTAAGACGCGCCTGACTTGCTCAACGGGTTACCGTGGGTAGAGCATTTGCCTTCAAAGTTAGCGCCGTCGGCAGTGACAGCACCGCGTCCCATGATGGTCTTACCGATAATAAGTGTAGGACGATGTTTTTCCTCGATAGCAGTTTCCAAAGCTCCAGCCATGGCGATAGGATCAGTTCCATCCACTTCAATCACATTCCAGTGCCATGCGCGGTACTTGGCGGCAGTGTCCTCGGCAGTCACAGCCTTCACTTCAGTAGAAAGCTGGATGTCGTTGCTGTCATAGAACATGATGAGGTTGTGTAGTCCGAGGTATCCGGCAAGACGGCCTGCGCCTTGTGAAATTTCTTCCTGAATACCACCGTCGGAGATAAATGCATAAGTCTTATGGGAAATCCAGTCACCGAAACGTGCCTGAAGGAAACGTTCAGCGATAGCGGAACCGACAGCCATCACATGACCTTGTCCAAGCGGACCGGAAGTGTTCTCCACACCGCGTTCAGGATGCACTTCGGGGTGTCCCGGAGTCACGCTTCCCCACTGGCGGAAACCTTTAAGCTCGTCAATGGTGTATTTGCCGGTAAGCGCAAGTACAGCGTATAACATAGATGACATGTGACCGGGGTCAAGGAAGAAACGGTCACGGGCAATCCAGGTAGGATTATCAGGGTCAGTCACGAGAAATGAAGAATACAAAACATTCACAAAGTCAGCACCACCCATGGCACCTCCGGGGTGTCCTGACTTAGCTTTTTCAACCATCGAAGCAGCAAGCACACGGATGTTGTCGGCTGCACGGTTTAAAACTTTTTTGTCCATAATTAAAAAATGTGGTTATAGGTAGGTTATATTAGGTTGTTTCGATTATAGAGCATCCTCCACGGTATCATCCACCGGAATGTCCTTGTTGACGTTACGGCATCCAACAAGACCGTAAAGAAGAAGGTAGGCAAGCATAGCCACAACGAGCCAGTAACTGTTCATGTAGCCTGTGCTCTTGGCGATGACCTGCTGAAGCAGCGGCATGACACCACCGCCCACAACCATCATCATGAAGATACCTGATGCCTGAGCCGTGTATTTTCCAAGACCTTCCACTGCGAGGTTGAATATACCGCCCCACATGACTGAAGTGCAAAGACCGCATATCACAAGAAGGTAAGCGCTCACAGGGACAACAGCTCCTCCCGAGTACACCATTTCAGGAACGGGGAGAACCACAGTCTTAGGAATGAAGATAGCGAGAATCACAAGAACTATAGCGACTGCCGAAACAGTGATCATCTGGGCGCGGGTTGACACCTTGCCGCTGATCATACCGCTCAAGCTACGACCAACGAGCATGAGCAACCAGTACACAGCCACAACAGCACCGGCTATAGTGGAAGCCTCCCCTATCACGCCTGCGCCTGTAGCGGCATTCTGGTCTGAAAGATAGAAGTTAAGTGTTCCGGGAATACCGATTTCAATACCCACATAGAAGAAAATACCGATTACACCAAGCACTGTGTGACGGAAATTCCAAGGGCTGTGGGAATATTTCTTTTGAGCTTTGCCGTCCTTTGACAAGTTAGGCTCAGGGATAGCCACGAATGAGATAATGACAAATGCAGCCGCAAACACGCCCATAGCGATAAACAACAGCGGGGTCACAGCCTGCATGGTTGTATCCTTAGTCAATACACCGATAAGTGCGCCCACAAAGAACGGGGTAAGAGTTCCCGACAAAGAGTTGAGCGCGCCGCCGGTCTGAAGCAGCTGGTTACCCTTGTTACCGCCTCCACCGAGAAGGTTGAGCATGGGGTTCACAACGGTATTAAGCATGCACACACAGAAACCGCACACGAAGGCACCAAGCAGATAAATAAAGAAGTTCCAGCATACAGTGAATTCTTTCACTACTTCAGTTCCGTTCTCGACCACAGTCGATGTCATGCTGAAAGCCTCGGCTCCCGCACCGACGAAGCTGGAAAGGAATTGGATAAACAGCCCCACTACTCCGATAGCCATTGCCCAAAGAGCAGTCCTCTTATATCCGATTTTCACAAGGAGGTTGCCGGCGGGAATACCCATGAACAGATAGGCGAGGAAGTTCATCATATTACCCATCATACCGAGTACACTGTTTCCTTCAAAAGTGTTTCCCCAAATGGTACCAATTGGTGCCGCAAGGTTAGTCACGAACGAAATCATTGCGAATAGGAAAAACATCGCAATAATAGCAATCAATCGTCCGTTGGTGTTGCTTTGTTCTGTTTTCATTTCTGTTTTTAAAATTACTTTATTTATAGATTTGTTTATTTCAATGGTTAATGACCTATGAGGTTAATATTGAAAAATCGCCCCGTATTTCATTAAAAATGCGGAACTGTATGTAACAATGTGTAAAATTAGCTAAAATTTTGGAGCTAACAGCCTGTTATGTTGTATAACATATTTTGCAGCACCATCAATATTCCCTATTGCCGAATATTGTAGTCCCTATCCTCACCATAGTGCTTCCGCATTTTATAGCGTCAAGATAGTCGTCGCTCATTCCCATGCTCAATATGTCAAAGGCTTCATTATCCCGCATGACACCGGCGTTAAGCTCGTCAAACACCTTGTGGATGGCACGGAAGTCGGCATTGATGCGTTCATCGTCGTCGACATTGCTTGCCATGCCCATGACACCGCGCACTCTCACGTGGGTCAGTTCGCTCAATATCCCTGACGACGCAAAACCGTGCATCTCCTCAGGCGTAAATCCAAACTTTGTTTCCTCCATAGCCACGTGCAGCTGCAGAAGCACATCCACTACTTTCCCAATGCGCGCCGCTTCCGAGTCGACCAAGCGTAACAGCCGTTCCGAGTCAATACTGTGGATGAGCGAGACAAAAGGAAGTATCGAGCGTACTTTATTGGTCTGCAGATGTCCTATGAAATGCCATTGGATGTCATCGGGCAATTCCTGCGCTTTCTTCACAAGCTCCACCGCACGGCTCTCGCCAAACACTCTTTGTCCGGCTTCGTATGCTTCCTTTATAGCCTCGGCAGGATGAAATTTTGACACCGCCACAAGGATTACATGCGGCGGCAATGTCAATTTTATTTCGTTAAGCTGCGATGCTATTCGCCCCATGGATTATTCAGCGGCTTTTGGTGATTCCAACTTGGCGCGGTAAACGTCCATGATGGGTGTTTCGGTTATAGAAGCAATCTCAAAATCCGCCATTGTGCCCTTCATGCCGTCCATGAAGTTCTCAAGAGCGCCACGGAAGTCGCTTGCGGCTACAAGAATCTGCGATGTCGTTTTTTTCTCCACTGCGGTTTTTTCATCAAGAGTGATGAAATTCACCTTCACAAGATACCACTTGTCGGCGGTGTCGTCCCAGAAAATTTCAGCGATTTTAGTGCGCTTCACAGCCGAGATGGAAAATTCGCCGGATATAAACGGAGTGACCTCTTCAGTGATGCGCGCCTCAGCCTCAGTGAATGTGAGCGCATCCACAAGATAAGGCTCGGTCACCTTCTTCTGCATTCCGTTTTCCATCATTTTATCGTATCTTACTTTAGTTTCAAACCAATTTGCCATAATTATTCGTTTTAATTCAATTTTGAGGAGACAAAGTTACGCAAAAAACTCAAAAAAGAACACCACCGACGCTGTTATTTGCATCGATGGCGTACTTAAATAGGGTTAAAACTCTCTCTATTGGAGGTTTTATGCCGCTTTTATTAGTTGTTCTCGGGACGGAGCTTGCGTACAGTCACTGCAGTCTGCCACATTTCGCTTTCACGAAGAGCCTTAAGTTCTTCTTCAAGCTTCTCGCGGTAGTCAGGCTTAGAGTTGCTGTCGATAGAGATCTGAGCTTCGTTACCGCACTTCACGCTTGCATAAAGTTTTTCTACAACCGGCTTGATAGCGTCGTGGAACGGACCCATCCAGTCAAGGGCACCGCGCTGTGCAGTTGTGGAGCAGTTAGCGTACATCCAGTCCATACCGTTCTTAGCAAATAGCGGCATCAATGACTGAGTAAGCTCTTCAACTGTCTCGTTGAATGCCTCCGAGGGAGTGTGTCCATTCTCACGGAGCACTTCGTACTGGGCAAGGAGCAAGCCCTGAATAGCACCCATCAATGAGCCGCGCTCACCGGTAAGGTCAGAAGTAGCCTCGCGCTGGAAAGTAGTTTCAAAAAGATAACCTGAGCCGATACCGATACCAAGAGCGATTGTGCGGTCGAGAGCACGTCCGGTGTAATCCTGCTCTACAGCGTAGCTTGAGTTCAAGCCGCGGCCTTCAAGGAACATGGTGCGCAATGAAGTACCCGATCCTTTGGGAGCCACAAGAATCACGTCGACATCCTTGGGAGGAACCACGCCAGTGCGGTCGCTCCAGGTGATAGCGAAACCGTGAGAGAAATAAAGAGCCTTTCCGGCAGTGAGATGCTTCTTGATAGTAGGCCATACTGACATTACAGCTGCGTCAGAAAGAAGACACATGATGATAGTACCGCGTTCGCAAGCTTCTTCGATGCTGAAAAGAGTTTCACCGGGAACCCAGCCGTCAGCCACAGCCTTGTCATAGGTCTTGCCTTGACGCTGACCCACGATAACATTGAATCCGTTGTCGCGTAGATTCATGCTCTGACCGGGACCTTGAACACCATAGCCGATTACTGCGATTGTTTCATCTTTCAATACTTCTCTTGCTTTTTCCAACGGAAATTCTTCGCGGATGATTACATTTTCCTCAACTCCGCCAAAATTCATTTTTGCCATAAAATGTTATTAATTAATATGTAAATGTTGTATTTTATATTCTTCAAATTTAATTACAGCCCTTGTCGACACTCCGTCCACCGAAGCTATCTCACCTTTGAACGCATTAGGTTCCACTTCCTTAAGAAGCACCTGGACTTTCTCGCCGAAATGCTCTTCTTTCAGGAAAGCTATGTCAAGACGCTTGAGCAGATAGCGGTCAAAAAACTCCATGGGCCACTGATTAAGGAACAACTCGATGTAACGAACCGTGTTGACATGACGGTTGAAGTCACAGTCACAGTATCTAAATGTGTAGTGGCTGCTCTTCACTTGCTCGTCATTGTCGAAGGGAGTGAAACGCTTGATTTTCTCAATGGGGCACTCTTTCTCGCTCACCACGGCATACAACGAATCAAGAGCGGCAAGGCTTGCTATGCTACGCTCCTTGATGTTGATAGCCATCCACACTGAACGTCCGTAGCCCAATATTTCACCATTGGTGTCACGCACCTCGAAGTTTCGTTCCGAGAAATGGCGGTTGACACTCTCCACCCAGGTGGATACTGAATAATAGTCGTTGATCACGGGCCACCGCTTCATTTCGATGGTCAACCGCGACAATACCCATGCGTCACCGGTTTCCATCAACCGGTAATAACCGAAGTCAAGGTCATTGGCATGAAGTGTCGCCACCTCGATAAACCGGCTCGCCAAAAGAGTGACCGGCATCACCGCCTGGGGATTGCACTCGCCGGCAGTGAGAAAATAGGTCTTGGAGTACTCCTTAATCAAAGGAAGACATTTTTTATTTTCAACCGTTAAAGTTGACATGATTCAATTGCTGGTTTTTACGTTTTGCCTGTTCTTCAAGAAACATATTCAGATATTCTTGGCTCGCTTTGGTCACAGCAACTCTACCCGACCGCACAAACTGTCGAATATCGTATTTTGATAACGCCTTAAACAGCTCTTCGGTTTCGTCGGAATGCCCTGTTTTTTCTATCACCACGTAGTCACGGGTGATTTCCAGTATACGGGCGTTATGCTGACGGATGAGAATCTCCACGTTTTTATCATCCAGCAATTGGCGTGTAGGCACCTTGTACAGAGCCACTTCCTGATACACAATCTCATCATCGGTGTAAAGGAACGACTTAAGCACGTCGATGCGCTTCTCTATCTGCTTCACCACTCGCTCCATCATCTCCCTGTTGCTGTAACAGGTGATGGTGAACTTGTGTATTCCCTCCATGGCTGAAGGGCTCACCGAAAGGCTCTCGATGTTAAGGCACCTGCGGGTGAAGATGATAGATATCTGGTTCAGAAGTCCCACCTGATTCTCGGAGAAGACTGTAACTGTAAATAACTGTTCTTCCATAATTTAAGAGGATATTTATTCAGGTTTATAGAACTCGGTGGCGTTCAGCATTATGTGGTCCACTGTGGCACCCGCGGGTGTCATGGGGAACACCATGTCAGTCTCGTCGATGTTTACGTTGAGCAGATAAGCCCCGTCATGCTCCAGCATCCGCTTTATGGCTCCGTCAAGCTCATCGCGTGTCTCCACACTTTCCGCGCCCAGCCCGTAAGCCTTCGCTATCATCACGAAGTCAGGATTGACAAGCGGTGTCTGCGAGAAGCGGTCATGGAAGAAGAGCGCCTGCCACTGGCGCACATTGCCGAGGAAATTATTGTTAAGGAGAATAATCTTCACGTCAGTGCCGTACTGCATGATGGTTCCGAGTTCCTCTATGGTCATCTGTAGTCCACCGTCGCCGGTGAAGAAGCACACTGTGCGCTCCGGCGCGCCCATTTTCGCGCCTATCGACGCAGGCAGTCCGAATCCCATGGTGCCGAGACCTCCCGAAGTGACAATGGAACGCGGCTTGGTGTAACGGAAGTAACGTGACGAGAACATCTGATTCTGTCCCACGTCCGTCACCACTATAGCGTCATGTCCTGTAGCCTCCGACACCTTCGCCACCACTTCTCCCATGGTCATTCTTGCGCCCTTGGGGTGAATCTCACGCTCAATCACCTTCTCGGCTTCCACTTCATTGTGGCGGTCAAAGGACTGTTCCCACTCGGTGTGCTTGCGTTCAGCCACAAGCGGCAACAGCTGTTCGAGCACTTCACGGGCATCGCCATGGATGGTAGCGTCAGCGGATATGTTTTTATTGAACTCCGAAGCGTCGATATCGATGTGCACAATCTTGGCTTGCGGAGCGTAAGTCTTGACATTGCCGGTGATGCGGTCGTCAAAACGCATTCCCACCCCTATTATAAGGTCAGCGCGGTTAGTGTTGACATTCGGACCGAGATTGCCGTGCATTCCGAGCATTCCTTTATATAGCCTGTGGTCCGAAGGAAGAGTCGACAAGCCGAGAAGTGAAGCGGCAACAGGTATGTCAGCTTTCTCCACAAGTGCCTTCAGTGCGTCCTCGGCGTTGCTTATCATCACGCCGTGACCCGAAAGAATCATGGGACGTTCAGCCGAGTTTATCATGTCGGCAACCGTGTTGAGGTCATCACGGTTGATTGCCGGCACAGGGCAATAAGAACGGATGAACTCGCATTTCTTATACTCAAACTCAGTCATGCCAACCTGCGCGTCCTTGGTAAGGTCGAGCACTACAGGACCGGGACGGCCCGTGGATGCGATGTAGAACGCACGCGCCACTGCGGCAGGGATGTCCTTGGCGCTACGTATCTGATAGCTCCATTTAGTCACCGGTTGAGTGATACCCACCACGTCAGTCTCCTGGAATGCGTCAAACCCCAAGAACGGAGTAGCCACCTGACCGGTTATCACCACCATGGGCGTGCTGTCCATGAGCGCGTCGCTTATACCGGTGATGGTGTTGGTGGCGGCGGGTCCTGAAGTCACAATCACCACACCCGGGCGACCTGTCACACGCGCATAGCCCTGGGCTGCATGGGTAGCTCCCTGTTCATGACGCACAAGTATATGCTTCAGTTGATCCTGATAGTCATAAAGTCGGTCATAGGTTGGGATTATGGAACCTCCGGGATATCCGAACACAAGGTCCACCCCCTCACAGATGAGTGAGCGTATCAATGCATCGGATCCTGATATCAATTCTTTCATATATTGGATTATATTTTATTCTTATTTCAGTTCTCTTACACCGCCTTTGTCAGCCGATGTCACCATAGCGGCGTAAGCTTTAAGCGCTTTTGACACTTCGCGGTCACGTCCGGCGGGTGTAAACGCCTCTTTGCCGCGCAAATTCTCGGCGTTGCGGCGCAATTCCAGTTCTTCTTCCTGCAGAATCACGTTTATGGTGCGGTTAGGAATGTCGATGTCGATGATGTCGCCGTCGCGCACAAGCCCAATGTTGCCTCCGGCTGCCGCCTCGGGCGAAATGTGACCTATCGACAAGCCCGAAGTTCCGCCTGAGAAACGTCCGTCAGTGATGAGCGCGCACTCTTTGCCGAGGTGCTTCGACTTGATGTAGCTTGTGGGATAAAGCATCTCCTGCATACCCGGTCCACCCTTGGGGCCTTCATAGGTAATCACCACCACATCGCCGCTCTTCACCTTGTCGCGCAAAATGCCGTCAACAGCTTCCTCCTGCGACTGGAACACTTTAGCCGGACCACGGAAGTGGAATATGCTCTCATCCACTCCTGCTGTCTTGACCACGCAGCCGTCCAAGGCTATATTGCCTTTCAGCACGGCAAGACCGCCGTCCTTCACGTAGGCATTGTCATAGTTGCGTATACATCCGTTCTCACGGTCGGAATCAAGTTCCTTGTATTTAGCATCCTGCAAACCGAGACTCAGGTTTCGTCCGCCGCCGGGCGCGCTGTGCCACAATGCGGCTGCTTCGTCAGTCATTTTGCTGCTGTCGAGCGCATAGCTGTCGATAGCCTCGGCAAGCGTCATGCCGTCGACCCTTACCACCGAGGTATCCACCAGATTCTTGTCGGCAAGCTGCTTCATAATCGACAAGATACCGCCGGCGCGGTTCACATCCTGAATATGATACTTTGAGTTGGGAGCCACCTTGCATAGCACGGGAGTTACGCGCGACAGAGCGTCGATATCGTCCATCGTGAACGATGCGCCCGCTTCGTTAGCCACAGCGAGAAGATGCAGCACGGTGTTGGTTGAGCCGCCCATGGCTATATCGAGAGCCATGGCGTTCAGCATAGCCTGACGGCTTGCTATGTTGCGCGGAAGCACCGCGTCGTTATCGTTCTGATAGTATTCGTAGGTGTTCTTGACTATCTGACGCGCCGCTTTGCGGAAAAGCTCTTTACGGTTGGCGTGTGTGGCGAGAATGGTTCCGTTGCCCGGAAGCGCAAGACCTATTGCCTCGTTAAGGGAGTTCATGGAGTTGGCGGTGAACATTCCGGAACAGCTTCCGCATGTGGGACAACCTTTCTGCTCCAGCAGTTTCACGGTGTCGTCGCTCACGGTGTCGTCAGCCGACTCTATCATTATATCGATAAGGTCAACGTCGCGACCTTCCACTTCGCCGGCTTCCATAGGACCGCCCGACACAAATATCGCAGGGATGTTAAGGCGCATAGCCGCCATAAGCATTCCCGGAGTCACTTTGTCGCAATTGGATATGCACACCATGGCATCAGCTTTATGGGCGTTGACCATGTATTCCACCGAGTCAGCGATAAGGTCACGTGAAGGGAGCGAATAAAGCATCCCGTCATGCCCCATGGCTATACCGTCGTCGATAGCTATTGTGTTAAATTCAGCGGCAAAGCATCCAAGCTTCTCTATCTCCTCCTTCACCAGCTGACCCGCCTCATGAAGATGAGTGTGACCGGGGACAAACTGAGTAAATGAGTTCACGACAGCAATAACAGGCTTTCCAAATTGCTCCTCTTTCATACCGTTGGCGCGCCATAATGCTCTGGCACCCGCCATTCTTCTACCATTAGTGCTTGTGGCACTTCTTAAAGGCTTACTCATAGCTCCTTCTTTTCTATTAACCAAGATGCCTCCCACTACGCTTTATGGCGAATGGAGAGGCATCCATAATACTTTTATAAAAAATCACATCAGCACCCCTCCTGACTTTGTAGGACAGAAATGACGACCACTCGTAGAGAGTTCACTATGTGATTTATGTTGTTAAACATTATTCTACAAATTGTGATTGCAAATTTATTCCAATTTGTTCAAAAAAGCAAATATTTGCGATAAAAATGTAATTTTTCTAATCCATTTTCTAAATAATGCCATGAATCGGCATCCCGAAACCACCTAAAACCACAAAAAAGTGCGGCAACCCGTCACGGATTGCCGCACAATAAACTAATCAGAGATTATCGTAATTATTCGATAGTAGCAGTGTAAGGACGCTGACCGAAATAGAGGGTAACATTCTTGGTGCCTGCGGCTGACCATGCGATGTTAGCTCCCTTATAGGTCACATTGTCAAGGCTTCCGCCGAAGTCAATGTCCCATGCGTCGTTGGCGCGGAACTTTAATTCACCTTCGGTGAGGTCAACAGTGCCGGTCCATGTCAGGAAGTCCTCGCTCGGGGTGAGTGCGGTAGAGCCGTCCCAGCCNNATCTCTGATTAGTTTATTGTGCGGCAGAGGAGTGGCATTTCCTATCATACCCATTGTAGTGATGGGAGCCAACTTGTAAGTCAAGTCCGAAACATTCACCTCAGCCCAGTAAAGTCCGCGTTCAGCGGTCAGGTTGCCTGCGCCGCCGTCAGTCGACAATGCGCCGTCCTCGCCGGTAGAGCCGTAGTTGGTGCCGCTCCAGTCAGTAGTGTCGGCAAACTTAAATTCACCGTCGAGATACACGATACCGCTGTAGTTGGTGGCATCGGTCGACCACAACTGCTGGCTTTCGCCTGCGTTCCAGCCGTTAGAACCGCCGGGGGTATAAAGAATCTGAATGTCAGGCTGACGTTCAAATGCATAGGACTGATCCTCCATGTTGATGGTCATGATGTAGACACCGGCTTCCTTGATGCACCCTGCGCCCGGTTCTGTATCACCCTTCTTACCCACAAGGAGTCCTTCAAGGGATTCGTCGCCGTTTTCGGCTACACCGAACTGGCTATCGTCGCCTGAACCCCAACCGCCTGTTGCATAGCTTGACTGCGGGATTATCTTCCACCACCAGCCATCAACAGCCTGGTCGGCAGTGATTTCAAAGCGGATAGTGAACACGGGGTCATCGTATACGCCCTGTGCGCTGTGGGAGAATGGAACAGCGGTAGCGGGATCCCAACCATTGATTGTGCCGAGCAGATAGTACATATCCTCTATCACAACCGATGAAGGCATGGGCTTAATAGTAAGCTTAAACGGTCCATAGAAGTTGTCGGCGTTACCTATGCGGATAACCTCGGCTCCGTTAACAGCGTAAGCCGCATAACGTGCGTACACTTCTTTTTCTTTCGGGCTCTTTCCGAACATGTTGAGCCAAACTGTCTCAACGCTGTCAGGATTAACGTATATCACGCTGTCAGTAACAGTGGCAGGCACCTTGACAGCATCAGCGAATGTCTCGTCCTTGGCAAGGTACATAGCCACCTGAATGGAATAATCGGCGGGAAGTTCCTTAACCGAAACCTGACCCAGAGGTATCTCCTTGCCCTCAGTGCTGTACTGCTCAAGGCTTATCAAGCTTGAAGCTTCAGGGCTGGCTGTGATGGCAAGATTGGATGCTTGGAATATAGGCTCCTGCGGATTGCTTTGTGCCGGGGGATTAGGTTCCTCATAGTCATCGCAAGCCACGAGACCGAAGCACAAAGCCAATGATACCATTGATAATATTTTTTTCATATTCTCTTAGCGATTGTTAGTGATAATTTTTTAACCGAGTGGTGAATTGCTTCACCACTCGATGATAATTGTTTTTTATTCGGCTGTAAATGTAACCGTTGCCGGAGAAGTGGTTGTGTTCAATGTCACAGTCACTTTTTTCCCGCCTGCATCAGCTACTTCAAAGCATCCCTCACCTTCTACAGTTGGCTTGGGTTCTCCGAAAGCTGTGGCGACATTACTGCCATCAGCCGATGCCGACCATTGAGCGGCACCCCAACCGTTAAGCTCTTGGTAAAAACGGCAGTAAAGAGTATTGCCTCCATCAAGGGATCCTTCTTCAATGTCAAATGTAGCTGTGTATATACCGCTATCAGTCTTATCCACAAGACGCCATGCATCATAAGTTGCAGCATTGTCTTGATTGGGTTCTGCCCATCCGGCATTATTACCTACCATGTACACGTACTTGGGAGTAACCACTGATTGTGAACCTGCCATGATGGTCAATGTACAGTTATTTTCTACACTCATGTCCACAATTATAGTCATTTCACCTCCTGTCCAAGCGGGGAAGCTGAACGAACCTTTACCCTTAACCAATCCGGTTGTGAAGCTACCGTCCACGATTTCGTATTCGATAGGATTATCATCAGCCTGTGAACCCCATGAGTCAGAATCCCAACCGGTAAGCGCGGTATAGAAACGGAACACAGGAGCTTCAGGAATATTGAACACACCTGAATAAATCTTAGAACCGATGGCATTGGATGCTTCAAACAATCGCCATGGAGCATAATGTTCGGCGTTATCTTCAGTAGGACCTACCCAACCTTCAGGACTACCCACAAGGTAGATGTAGCCGGGAACAGCCACAGCAAAGTAGAACTTAACCTTGTCAAGATAAACTACGTTGGACTTGATTTCCGATCCTTCCACGCCTTTAAGCTGTGCTACAGCGCGAAAATAGACCCTTTCAGCAGNNAGATTTATTCAGGTGTGTTCAATATCTGATAGTTATCCTCGGAATCGAATCCGTGAAGCTCACACAATGCTGTTGCAAGGTCAGCGTCATTGAATGTCATCTTGGCGAGAGTACCTGTACCGGTAGAAGGAAGAGCGATGTAGTTCTCGAAGTTCTCGGTCAGTGACACTTCGGCTGAATATTGGGTTATTGCCGAGTAACCATAGTCAGGTTGGCTTGCCACCAGTGTGAATGTCTGTCCGGGAGCCAATTCATAATATTGATCTTGAAACACGGGAGTGTTCAGGACAAATTGAGTCGGGGCTTTATACACAGGGTCCTTATCCTCTGAACAAGAAGAGAATCCTAACAGGACTGCCATACAAGCCATTAATAATGATATCTTTTTCATTGTCTGATTCATTGAAATTATAAAATGTCATTGAAACACTCTCGATTAATAACCCGGATTCTGCTTATAACCCGCAAGTGCCTGCACTGAACTCGGTATAGGATAGAGATTGAATGTAGGAGCAAAGTCAGCGCCATGCTCTACCTTGTTCTTCCAGCTCCAAGTGTATCCTGAAATCCATTTTCCGTAACGGATAAGGTCAGTACGACGGCAGTTTTCGGTGTAAAGCTCTCTACAACGCTCATCCTGCAATGACTCAAGATTAAGTTGTGCTCCGGTCCAAGGCTGCAGATTAGCGCGTTCACGTATATAGTTGACATAAGTCAAAGCCTGGTTACGGTCACCGCCGCCCTGAAGGATAGCTTCGGCTGCCGACAGATAGATTTCAGCA
>DAAL01000194.1:595-18523 GCA_001701065.1 Bacteroidales bacterium GP4 | reverse complement strand
CAGCGCGGCATAGTTGGCTGCGCTTGCCTTGCCGCCGCTCTGGTGCATTCTCAGGAATTTGTGGATGTATCCGGCTCTCTGGAGGTCATTGCAGATGAGCGGAGTGGCATCGTCGGAACCGTCGTCGACTATTATAATTTCAAAGTTCTGGTAGGTCTGTTCCTTAAGGGACTTCACTAATTTGGCTATGTGTCTTCCTTCGTTCTTTCCCGGAGCTATAATTGACACCAACGGGTTTTCGATGTACAGCATCCGTCGGGCGACGTCAGCGCGCCGCTGCCGCTTCTTGCGGGTTGTAAGATGCTTTATCGCCACCGCCATGTCAAGCATATAATAGCGCGGGAACTCTATAAGGAACAGGAACCAGAATGTGGACAGCGCCATTTCCCATGACAGATTGTTGGAGAAGCACACCATGATGCCGTCCAAAATCTGAAATGCGTAGCCCATCAGTACCTTTACTATGGTATCTATTATATCCATCAGGTCAGTTCCTTATATTGTTTTTTGCTTTTATATAACGTTATGTCGAGTTTCTTCTATTCGTCGTATAAACTTGTCGGGGTCAGTGTCATGGTGGAAGAAGTAAGTCTCCACAAGCTCAAACTGGAATCCGGCGTGAATCTCCTTGTAGTCGTTCAACTCGGCTTTCAGCTCAAACTCCATCTGTCCTTGCACACGTGCTATCTCGCCTTCCCTGACACGGCAGGTGAAGTAGTAGTTGTTGCCCCATATCGCGCTCTTATAGGAGGAGAATCGGCTCATCGCCTGCACGATAGGCGGACGTACCTCCTGATAGGAAACTTCATCGGGGGTAGGGTCAAACACGTAGAAGCGCACCACAATCAGCAGTTCGTCACGGCTTGCCACCGATGTGGCAAACTGGCGGATGTATTCCATGAAGTTACGCATCGACGAGTAACCGTAGAATCCTACCTGGCTGATGGTGTTGACCACATCGTAGTTGGAGAACGCACGGATACCGTCGGGGGTAAACTCGTATTCTGTGATGTCCCGGACGCTCAATTCGTCGGTGGTCATAGTGCGTCGGCATGACGAGCACAGCACACGCATGTCGGGGTACATGAATGTCTCCTCACACTGATTGCAGGTGTAGATTTCCGCCGGCTTGTCGTAATCAACCCCGATGTGCCTCAACAGCTGATGGCACTTGGGGCAACGTAGCTCACCGTCGTACATATAGGTTGATTCCGCCGATACGTTGGCGCAGCGGAAATGGTGGATAACCGGCTGCTGACGTATGTCGGAACTCTTGCACTTGGGGCAACTCTCGAAGAAGAAGAGGTGATTGGTGCCGCAGTGGGGGCACTCATGAATCTTTTCGAGGAATCGACCCTGACGTATGTATCCGAGACGCAACATCTCGTTGTGGAAGAATTCTCTTTCTCTCGCAGCGATAAGTTCCTGTCCGGGGTAGAGGAGGGTGTAGTTGTAAAGAGCCATGTAGCCGGAACTAAGTCCAAGGACAGGCTCGGAGCTGAATGTGTAATGTCCTCGTGAGATGGCATAACGCACAAGACGGAACATTTCCTCAGCGTGGGTCACCACCGGTTCAGTTCCTAAAAGGAAGTTCAATCTGCGGAGGGAGGAATATATATCTTCGATACTCTGTGACATAAGACGGTCAGTGGGCGAATTGGCGTATCCGTCCACGATGATTTCCGCCGGGCCGAGCCATCCGATAAGACGCTGTGTCACAAAACAAGGCTTGAATCGGCACTTCTCCGACAATAAAGGCGAGGCAAGACGTATGGTGAGGAGATTATAATCAGTAAGAGTGTTGATGACGTTGATGAAAATAGCCTCAAAGTCCTCAAACTCAATATTTGGCTCACGGTCCACGTCGAGCATCTCGTTTATCACTAATATCTTGCGCTTGTTGACATTAGTGATTATCTGGTATCTATTATCGATAGCTTCGCTCATCAGTTTCTTATGGTTTACGTGAATCTAATATCCATGATTCTCTAAACTCCCGTGATTGCGCCTGCAGCTTTTCGTTGGCTGCCTCAGCCTCGGAACGAGTCGCAAACCGGTCAATGGACACATACCACTTTTCGCTGCGGAAAATCTTGGACGCATCCTTGTAGCCCATGGATTTTAATGCTTTTATTCTTTTGTCGGCATTCTCTTCGCGAGCGAACACATTGATTATGATGTCAAATGCATAATCATCCTTAGTGGTCCTTCCTTTTGTTTCGATGGAAGACCTTTTGGGCTGTGGCTCCTGAGTGCTGACATCAGGTTCCTGCTGCTGCGGTTCTACGGAATCAGGTCGGCTGACCTCAGTAGAATCCTTGGTAGTGTTGTATACCTCGAACGGGGCATCAACCTCTCTTTCCAGAACGCTGTGATGGCGTTTGCGGCGCATGAAGAGTTCAAGCGACTTGTGGTTGACTCCTTCGCCTGTGGTCACCCATATGTAGTTGCTCTTAGCATCGTTGCGCCAGGTTTCGATGTTCTTGATCCGGACCACAACAGGAAGTCCGGGGGCTACGCTCCAGAATGGAATAGTCTGGTCGTAGTCTATATCGAGGTTCGCTATCAGCGCGGTATTCTTTTTAGTGAAGTAGCTGCGCAGATTTTCGGGAATTACCTCGGTGCGCATACCTATCACTGACACATGGGCGCTGAACGACAGATTCTCGTTTACGACAACTTCCGCATTGGAGTTGTAGGTTATGTTGTTGATTTTGTCAACCGGGATATAGGCAATCACATGCAGGTTGTTGTCCATCAGTTTGAGGTGCTGCAGCGTCATGATGGATTCCTTCTGGAAAAACACCATTCGGTCAGGCGCAACTATATTTACAACTATCGCCGAGTCGGTGGCAAGGCGGTACCTCATAGTCTCACGGAGCGACTTCGAGCGGATGTCATCGTAGATTTGCTGCTCGTGGTCGTAGCCTGATGTGTGAGCCTGTTTTCTCACGGCAGGGGAGAGTGAACCTCTCATTCCGCCCACCATGGCAAGTTCATTCTGCAGAGCCTTCAGTTGAGCCAGTGATTCGGACAGCATTCTTTCCAAATCCATCTTGTGGGAGTTGCTGCTGAGACCAAACTGGATGTTGTGGCTCTCCATCGAAATCTGCTTTCGGAGCTCCGATATCCTCACTTTTAGCACTTCAATCTCCTGCAAGATGGAATTGTACCTTAACGTTAGGTCGCGGTACCGCGCAAATATGTCAGGTTCGGATGTGATGTCGGCATGTCGTACCATCAGGTCCATGCTGTAGTAAGAGTAGAGTGTGTCGCCCGGCACGATAACGTCGCCGGTCTCCACATATATGCTGTCAAGGAATATGTCAAAAGGGGTTCTAACCTGATTGGCATCGACATGAATAAAACCGTCAAATTCGGTGTAATAAACTTGACGAGCCATGTAAAGACCTAATATTACAAGAATAACACCTAAGATAGCACCGGCGATAAGCTGCTGCCTGTTGAGCTTCTTCTTTCGTTGCCGGAGAATCTCTTCAATGTTCTCTTTTTCTTCTTCTGACCTATATGTAAAATTGCGCATCTCTGTTCAAATTAATTTAGGAATAGGTGTTTCTTGGCATCACTCAACGGAATCTCTCTGCAAAAATCAAGAATAGAAGTGGAGGTGAGGTAGCGTTGCAGTTCAGCGATGCTAATCTCGGTCCTGTACTGAAATTCTATGAATTTTTCACAACACAGAATGTAGGCGTTGTATTCCTTTATTCGAGCAAGCCGGTTGTATTCACCCACTCTGTTGTCATAAGCTTCTTTCCTTAAGGTAAGGTATTGTTTAAGCTCTTGCATACGTTGATATTCTCCAATCGACGCTTTATTATAACGTTCGATGTCAAGTAATATTGCGTATATTTCCTCAAATAACCTTTTCTTGAAATGAACCTCTTCCTGCTCCAGAATGTTGCGTTGCGCACGGTAAGAGGCTTTTTTCTTCCAGAATTCGAAAGATATGGGAATCGTGAACACCACTCCGGCATCAACGTTGGATGAATTTTTGGCGTAATTGCGGGTGTAGTAAGAGTATCTCACGAATGGAGCCGCGTTCACCTCAGTCCAGTAGCTTGTGTTTTTCTCGCGCTGATCCATTAGCTGCATGTGAAGCTGCATGGAATAGAGGTCGGCTTGTGTTTTCGCCACGTATTCCAGAAATTGTGCCGTGTCCACCTGGATTATGTATCCGCTGGGAGCCGATAAGTCGATGGCGGCGGTGTGCTTTCCCGGAATGGCTGCGAGTTGCCTTTCAGCCTCAGCTTTTTCGTTTACTATCTGGAGAAGGTCATCGCTGCTGATGTTTTCGTTTTTGAGCAGGTAGTTGTAAGCTTCGGACAGGAGGTGAAGATTGCGTATGCGCTGAATAAGATACCCTGCAAGAACGCTGTCGCTGTACTGGCGGAAAGCTTCTTTCTGCAGGGCGATGAGCATTCCCAAGTCCTCTTTGTCGTAAGCGAGTTTGTCTATTTCGCCTTGTATCCTCACTTCCTCCATCCTGCCTTTTCTCTTGAAAAGCGCGCTCTGGAATGGGTACCATCTCATCTCGGCTTGTATCTTGCCGTTGTAACGTGAAATAGCGTCGTCGCCTTCGTCAAGCCCCAGGTCGCCGTCCATGCGGTAATAGACCTGACCGGTGAGTTTCAGTCCCGTTTCGTTCTTGATTTCTCCTATTTCGGCATCCATGCGCATGTCGATAGCGTCGTTCAACGCCGAGCGGTCCACAGTCTCCGCCATTTTTTCTTTAAGCGGCATTGCATTCACATGGTTGTCGCCGGCGGAATGAAAAATGAGAGTGTCGAGCGCGTTGAATCTTGCGTCGAAGCGGCTGAGGATGTCCATCCCCTGCTGAATCTGCGCATTTGCACTCAAGCCTGCAAGTAATAAAATTATTATAGCAAAACTTCTCATTTCGGTCTTTAAAGTTAACTCTCATCCCCGGGAATCCCCGGACTGTAGCTATTCAAGGAGTTTAGTTACATTATATAATCTAACAAAGGTAGGAATTTTAGCTGAGAAAATCAATAAAACGGGTCTAAAAGTGCAGTATTTAGATAATATGGGTCATTTGTGATGCCTAATTTCGATTTTTTAATAGCCTTGATAGCCTTAGCTTAAAGATAAAATAGTAACTTTGTAAGTTGAACGTGGTGTGCAGTTGTTTCTGCGCAAAACCAATTATTTAATATAAATGGAAGAAAATCCGATTTCTGACACTAAGACAAAACGACGCAGATTGCTCATAGCACTTATGTGGGCGTTTTTCGTCGCCGCAGTAGGTGCGGTGTTCGTTTTCTTTTTCCTCGTGTACAACGGAGTCATCGGCTATATGCCTCCCATCGAGGAGTTGAAGAATCCCAAGGACCGTTTTGCGTCAGTGGTTTATTCGGCTGACGGCGTGGAGCTTGGCCGCTACTTCAGCAATACCGGCAACCGAGTGTATGTGGAGCTTGACGACATCTCGCAGAATGTGATAGACGCGCTCATCGCAACGGAGGATTCACGCTTTGAGGAACACTCTGGAATCGACCTGAAAGCACTGGGTCGTGTGGCGGTGAAAACCTTGCTTCTCAACCAGAAGAATGCGGGTGGCGGAAGTACAATAACCCAGCAGCTTGCCAAGCAGCTTTATTCGCCGGCATCGAGCGGACTTTTGGACCGTGCGCTTCAAAAACCTATAGAATGGATGATAGCCGTGAAGCTCGAAAGGTTCTATTCCAAGGACGAGATTATAAAAATGTACCTTAACCAGTTTGACTTCCTATACAATGCTGTGGGAATAAAGTCGGCTGCCTACGTTTACTTCGGAAAAGAGCCTCAGGACCTGAACATTCAGGAGGCTGCGCTTCTTGTGGGAATGGTAAAAAATCCTTCGTATTATAATCCGGTACGTCATCCGGAGCGGACCAAGGAACGCCGTAATACGGTGCTCGACCAGATGTATAAAAATGACATGCTCACCAAGGAGGAAGCTGATTCGCTCAAAGCGCTTCCCGTGGAACTCGATTTTCACCGTGTGGACCACAAGGAAGGGCTTGCTCCCTATTTCCGCGAGGAGTTGAGGCGCATTCTGAGGGCAAAGAAACCGGTAAGAAAGAATTACCGCGGCTGGGAAGCCCAGAAGTTTGTGGACGATTCCATAGCATGGGAAACCAATCCTCTGTTCGGGTGGATAGAGAAGAACCCCAAACCTGATGGAACAAAATACGATATTTACACTGACGGATTGAAGATATATTCCACCATCGATTCAAGGATGCAGCGTTACGCTGAGGAAGCGGTGAGGGATCATTTGGGTAAAACTCTGCAGCCAAGCTTCTTCCGTGAAAAGCGAGGAGTGAAAGGCGCGCCTTATACCACCAACAGGGAAGAACTGTCGTCATCGCAACTCAACGGATTGATAAGCAAGGCGATGAAGCAGAGCGACCGCTATTACGCGATGAAAAACGCAGGTTACAGCGAGTCGGAGATAGACCGTGCATTCCACACCCCCGTGGAGATGAAAGTGTTCTCCTACCAAGGACCTGTGGACACAATAATGACACCGCTTGACTCCATCCTTTACAGCAAGCATTTTCTCCGTGCGGGATTCATGTCGATGGAGCCGGTCACCGGTCATGTGAAGGCATATGTGGGCGGTCCTAACTTCGCTTTCTTCCAGTATGACATGGTGGCGACCGGTCGCCGTCAGATAGGGTCGACTATCAAGCCGTTCCTTTACACCTATGCAATGGAGGAGGGCTATACGCCTTGCGACCAGTTCCTTAATGTGCAGCCCACGATTTATGATGAGTTGGGCCGTCCTTGGTCGCCTCGTAACGCCGGCAGCGCGAGAGTAGGGGAAATGGTCGACATACGTTGGGCGCTCACTAACTCCAATAACTGGATTTCGGCTCAGCTGATGAGCCAGCTATCGCCTGCCACGCTGGTAAGGAATATGCACAACTTCGGCATCACCAACCATCTTGACCCGGTCATAGCGCTGTGTCTCGGACCGTGCGATGTGTCGGTGAAGGAGATGGTGACGGCATATTCGGCGTTTGCCAACAATGGAATGCGAGTGGATCCGCTGTATGTGACAGCCATAGCCGACAACAACGGAAATATAATATCGGAATTCAATCCGGTGCACACTGAGGTAATTAGCACCGAAGCATACTATAAAATATTGTCGATACTGCTGAATGTCGTGGACAGTGGAACGGGTAACCGGTTGCGCCGCGCACCTTATAATATAACCGCGCAAATGGGCGGAAAGACCGGAACCACCAACTCCAACTCCGACGGTTGGTTCATGGGCTTCACTCCGCAGCTTGTGTCGGGTGTGTGGGTAGGCGGCGAAGAACGCTACATCCACTTCAATGGCATGGCTATGGGTCAGGGAGCCTCGATGGCTCTTCCTATCTACGGTCTTTACATGAGGAAAGTGTACGATGACCCGTCGCTTCACTATAAGCAGGACGCGCGATTTGACTTCCCTGCCGATATAGACCTCTGCCATAAAGAATATTATGGAGAATATGTGGACGAATCGTCGACAGCCGAGGAGAGCATAGAGGGAGTATTTGATTAGAAAACATGGCGATTACGGAATTTTTTCCGTAATCGCTTTTTTATATAAAAGTATATATCTAACTTTGTGGTGAAATTATCAGTTCAACATATAATTTTGACGTATGGAAAAAAAGAAATTGAAGATTAGGGATTTGACTATGCGTGATGGTCAGCAGTCATTGTTCGCCACCCGCATGCCCCAGTCAGCTATTGACCGTCTGCTTCCTTTGTATGAGAATGCTGATTTTTATATTATGGAAGTTTGGGGTGGAGCAGTGCCCGATTCTGTAATGCGCTATCTTGACGAGTCGCCTTGGGAACGCCTTCGTAAGGCAAGCAAGGCTATGAAAGGTCATTCATTGTTGTCAGCGCTATCTCGTGGCAGAAACTTGTTTGGTTATGTGCCTTATCCTGATACTGTATTGGAAGGCTTTTATGCTGAAGCTATAAGAAACGGATTGAACGTGATGCGTATATTTGACGCACTCAACGACCTTGACAATGTCAAGGAGTCCATCCGCATGATTAATGATCTTGGGGGAATTCCTGACGGAGCTGTGTGCTACACCGTCGATCCGAAGGAAGAGGCTCCCAAAGGTTTTTTCAGCAAACTCTTTGCAAAGAAGCCCGAAAAAATATTCACCGACGAGTATTTCGTGGAAAAAGCCAAAGCCATGGAAGCTTACGGTGCCAAAATCATAACACTTAAGGACATGGCGGGTCTTGTCAACCCCGCACGTATAGCCTCGATAATGCCTAAACTTAAGCAGGCTCTGTCAGTGCCCGTGGATTTCCACACTCACTGTACCCCCGGCTATGGACTCGCATCGTCGCTCGTGGCTATGATTCATGGAGTAGACATCCTTGACACTAACATATGGTGGTTCGGCGGCGGTTCAGCCGCTCCGGCTCTTGAACTCATCTACGTGTTTGCTCAGAAACTTGGAATAGAAGTGGAAGTGAACATGGAAGCAGTGGGCAATATCCGCAAGGAACTTTACAATGTGCGCAAGGAGCTTGCGGCATTTGACCTCAACAAGGATAAGTTCCCGAAAGCATTTGACCCGTTGAAGGACACTCTTCCCGCTGAAATCGATGCTCTGTTTGACAAAGCTATCGCCGAAGCCAAGGCTGGCAATGAGGAAGCA
The DNA here is from genome assembly GCA_001701065.1 of Bacteroidales bacterium GP4. GTDB lineage: Bacteria > Bacteroidota > Bacteroidia > Bacteroidales > Muribaculaceae > Muribaculum. The sequence continues at coordinate 9,815 of DAAL01000194.1, read as the reverse complement.
CTTCTTGACGCATGTCATGCCATCGAGGATTATTTTGGATTCCCGAAACCCAACTTGCTCGTAAAAGAAGCTGAGGTGCCGGGCGGAATGTACTCCAACATGGTTGCGCAGTTGAAGGCTCTTCAGGCTGAGGATGTGCTCGACGATGCCATGCGCCTTATTCCGAAGGTGCGCCGTGACGCAGGTCTTGTGCCTTTGGTGACTCCTACCAGCCAGATTGTGGGAAGCCAGGCTGTGAGCGTGGCTCTTGACCGCAAGAAGGGAAATCCTGACTATTCCAATCCTTCCAACCAGTTTATCTCGCTCGTGAAGGGTGAGTACGGTCACACTCCGGTGGCTGTGGATCCCGCTTTCCGTGAGAAACTCACCGGAAGCCCCGAGGAGAAAGCTTACGATGTGTCGAAATACAAGAAGCCCGAGAATCCTACGCTTCCTGAATATGACGGAGTGAAACTCGCGTCAAACGATGAGGAATACTTGTTGCTTGAACTGCTCCCGAGTGTTGCCAACACATTCCTGAAGCGTCGCCGCGCTGAGGAATGGGAAGAGAAGCACGCTGCTGAAAAGGCTGAGGCAGAGGCAAAGCGTCAAGCTGAGGAAGCCGCTAAAGAGCCCGAAGAACCTATCACCGGTCCCGTGCTTTCGGCTCCTATGGGTGGACGAATCATAAGCGTGAACTTTAAAGCCGGCGACAAGGTCAAGAAAGGCGATGTCATCCTCGTGTACGAAGCAATGAAGATGGAGAATGATGTGGAAGCGGAAAATGACGCTGTGATAAAGCGCATTTTCGTGAAGCCCGACGAAGTTGTGGGCACTGAAGCTCCATTGGTGGAATTTGAATCATAATTTATAAGAAATGGGTCCGTCGATGCTGGTTGACGGACCTATTTTTATGTTTTCGAGTGTAATATCACAAAAATTTTCAAGAAAGTTTTGTGGTGTAAACGGAAATGCGTAAATTTGCACGCCATTACAAATTTGCGCCTTACCAGCGTGATTTTGATTACGTTGAACAATAATTGAAAAAAATAAATCAAGATGAAACAAGACATCCATCCTTCCAACTACCGTGAAGTAGTATTTAAAGATATGTCAAACGAGGAGATTTTCATCACTCGTTCTACTGTGGCTTCTAAGGAAACCATTGAAGTAGATGGCGTAACTTATCCGTTGGTTAAGCTTGAAATCACAAGCTCTTCTCACCCCTTCTTTACCGGTAAACAGAAACTTGTCGATACCGCAGGTCGTGTAGATAAGTTCATGAGCCGTTATGGCAATCGTAAGAAAAAGTAAATATTTTTCATAGCTTTTGATTTAATCAGCCACCGCAAATTGATTTGCGGTGGCTGATTTTTTATTAGATTGTATATGCAGTTACTTTACGGCAATTTTAAAGGTGCGGTTTTCGTTTGGAAGCTTTACGATGTATATTCCTCGGGTGAGGTGGCTCATGGGGATGTAATCGGTGTTGGTGGGATTGGTCTCGATGAGTTTTCCTGTGATGTCGTATATCTGCGCTCCTGTCACAGCGTCGCTGAGATGCAACGCGCCGCCGTAGTAATCTGCCGTGATTTCAGAGGCTATATTGTCGGATATGCCCACTACACTTGACAGCACATTGACGCGGTATAATGCGAGTCCTCCGCGAGGCACGAACACGAGCAGCCTTCCGCCGGTCTTGGGATTGGCATCGGGGAGGTATTTCACTTCCAGTCCTTGATATTTCAGGGAGGAGAATCCGGTTTTCTTTCCTATCTGCCATGCCGGGCGATGATTGGAAAAGTCGTCCTTATAGTCAGGAGTGGCTACTATCTGCACTGACGATGACTGTTTCTCCGGTTCGGTCGTGCCTACACCATAGGCGAGGAAGTGGGTGCCGGCTATGTCGAACATCGCTATTCCCGATGTGCGCGATGGAATCTTGTTGACGAGTTCGTCAGGATAATTTTCGAGGCTTCCCACCAGTTCGCAGCTTCTCTTGGGGTTGAATTTGTACAGCATGGGCGAGTATATGAGGTCTTCTCCATTATAGTCGACATTATGATAGTAGAAGTATTCGTTGTCGAGCGGATACACTTTTCCTAAAAGCCCGGTGGTCTTATGCTCCCTTCCGGTGTCGGGGTCAGTGGTTGAAAGGACGAACGATGCCTTCGTTATGTGGCTGTAGCGGGTGGTGATGGACGAGTTCTTGACAGTCCATTGTTTTACTCTCATCCTGATTTTGGAAGGAGCGACACCTGAAGCGATGGTTCCGGAGCCCCACAGAGTGTAATCCTTTTTCTTGATGCTGCCTTTGACGGTATAGAACGCTACATTCTCCATCGAATCCTTTTTCTCAAATGCGAATTTACGTACCTCATCGGCGGTTATTGATGTTGTGGCGGGATCGATGTCGTTGAGGTCGACTGTGTAGAGGGTGATGGATTCGGGTGACTCAAGGGACTTGAATGTGGAGGAGGTGAAGTAGACGGTGCTGTCCTCATCTTCGCGTATCCATCCCATCACGTTGTTGTTAGCGTCGGGATAAGTTCCTCCCGGTGCTTTTACCCGCAGGATTTCCATTTCCTCGCCGGTGTAGAGATTGTAACGGTCGAGCCACACATGCTCTCTGCTTTCTCTCCATGCCGACACGTCCAGACTTCCGCGGCTTATGTAGATGATGCTGTCACGTATCGCCATTCCGTGGTTGAACGTCACAGCGATGGAGTCCTTGGTGGGCGACATGTCCCAGCACTTGTATATCCTGTTGTTTGTGTTATAGGAGCGGTACCACACCGGCTTGAGTTGTAAGGAAGTATTTTCATCGATAACAAAATCCTCGTAGACGGCATTTTCCTTTACACCCTTGGTGTCGTCGGGTTGCCGTGTACCTTTTATCATTTTTGGAGAATCGGGATACGCGAATGTGTTGTTTTGGGTATCTCGTATTCGCAGATAGCTCCCGGATGCGTATAAATCCGCCTTATCGATCTTTATATTATATTGCTTCCCCAAAGTTGCGTTGGCATTTATCCCCGTTGAATAATGTATACGGGAGAAATCTTTATATTTAGACAGTTCCAGATAAAAGCCTTTGGTGTCGTTGAACACGACCACGATTTCGTATTTGTCACCGATGTCCTTTATTGAATAGAAACGTGAAGCTGAATTGGATGTTGCCGAAATGAACATCAACAATGCAAGAAAAAGTAAATGTTTAGTTCTCATGGAATAAAAATTTGATTAATACTTGAGTTGGTTATGACCATGGTTGTTTCGTCGATTATTAACTGTACCGCCTTAACATATAATTCACAACGTTCTTCATGGTTTCGCAAAGCTATTAAAAACTTTTTGTATTCACAAGTGTTTTTATGAAAAATTTTAATCAGTTTCTAAAAATAATGTGTGGATTGCTGTTAATTTATATAATCAGGGATTTAATTGGTTCATAGATGCTAACTTTTTGCTCAATTTGGGCATGAAAACAAGATTTTATATATAAATTTGCAGTCAAAATTAATGATTTAAATTAAAGAACCATTATGGAGCAAATATCTAACCGCGTTCAATCGCTTGCGCCTTCTCAAACTTTGGCAATGTCGCAAAAGAGCCAGGAGCTAAAAGCTTCCGGCGTAGATGTAATCAATCTTTCCGTAGGTGAGCCTGATTTCCACACCCCGGAACATATCAAGGAAGCTGCAAAGAAGGCTATTGACGAAAACTTTACATTCTATACCCCTGTGCCGGGATATATGTCACTTCGTAAAGCTATTTCCGAAAAGCTTAAAAAGGAGAACGCTTTGGATTTCGCTCCTGAGCAGATTGTTGTGTCAGGCGGAGCCAAGCAGTCATTGTGCAACGTGATTCTATCCGTAGTCAATCCGGGCGATGAGGTGATTATCCCCACTCCGGCATGGGTAAGCTACGTGGAGATGGTGAACCTCGCCGAAGGTAAAAACGTGCTTGTGCCTGCCACTATCGAGTCCGACTTCAAGATTACCCCCGAACAGTTGAGCAAGGCTATCACTCCTCGCACACGCATGGTTCTCTTCTGTTCGCCGAGTAACCCCACCGGAAGCGTATACAGCAAAGCCGAACTTCAGGCACTCGTGGATGTGCTTGCCAAGTATCCTGACATCCTCGTGCTTGCCGACGAGATATATGAACACATCAACTTCACCGGCAGCTTTACCTCGCTTGCCTCATTCCCCGAACTCGAAGGCCGTGTGTGCATAGTCAATGGCGTTTCAAAAGCTTATGCCATGACCGGATGGCGTATTGGATTCCTCGCTGCGCCTTTCTGGCTTGCCAAAGCCACCAACAAACTTCAGAGCCAATACACATCGGGAGCGTCATCTATCGCGCAGAAAGCTGCGGAAGCCGCTTACACCGGTTCGCAGGAATGTGTCGAAGAGATGCGCAAGGCATTTGAACGCCGCCGTGACCTTATTGTCGGACTTGCCCGCACTATTCCCGGCTGGAATGTCAACGAACCTGAAGGCGCGTTCTATCTTTTCCCGGAAGTGTCAAGCTATTTCGGCAAGCGTTGCGGCGATACAGTTATAAACAATGACAGTGACCTTGCCATGTATCTTCTTGAGAAGGCACATGTGGCAACTGTCGCAGGCTCGGCATTCTGCTGTCCCGGTTATATCCGCCTCAGCTACGCCACAAGCGACGACAATATCCGCGAGGCGATACGTCGCATCAGCGCGGCACTTGCTGAATTAGTATAAGCATATATACATTATATATATATACGATGTCTACATCTTCTTTAAATATCAAATCGGACTCCGTGGTCATTATCCCCACCTACAATGAGGCGGAAAATGCCGCGGCTATAATCGATGCCGTTATGGAACTGCCGCATCCCATGGATGTGCTTATTGTCGACGATAATTCTCCTGACGGCACTGCCGGGATTGTCAAGCAGAAAATGCTTGAATATCCGGGACGTGTCCACATCCTTGAACGTGCCGGCAAGCAAGGTCTCGGGACCGCTTATATAGCCGGGTTCAAGTGGGCTATCGAGCGTCGTTACGATTTTATATTTGAAATGGATGCTGACTTCTCGCATAATCCCAAGGACCTCTTGGCGCTGTACCGCGCATGTCACGATGAAGGCGCCGATGTTTCCATTGGTTCCCGTTATGTTTCGGGAGTAAATGTGGTCAATTGGCCCATGGGACGTGTGCTTATGTCGTACTTTGCATCGAAATATGTGCGCTTTATCACCGGAATGCCCATCCAGGACACCACGGCGGGGTTTGTGTGCTACCGCCGCAAGGTTTTGGAGGATATAAATCTTGACGATATAAAGTTCAAGGGCTATGCGTTCCAGATAGAGATGAAATTCACGGCTTATACCAAAAAGTATAAGATAGTGGAAGTTCCTATCATATTCGTCAATCGGGTGCTTGGAGTAAGCAAGATGAACTCCGGCATATTCTCCGAAGCCGTGTTCGGTGTAATACGTTTGAAACTAAACAGCCTGTTCAACAGAAAAAAATAAACCTGAACACCGGGGTCCGGCTGCCGGACCCCGATTAAAAATCGTTATCCAATTTCTTAGTTTTCCGAATCTATGCCTTTAACACTTTTTACCAATGCCCTGATAGTTAATGAGGGTAAGAAGTATGTAGGACATCTTGCCATTGAGGGGGATGTCATTAAGTCAGTTGCACCGGATTCTCCTCCCGTGCAGTTGATGAATGAAGCCGATGAAGTGATAGACCTCACCGGGTGCTATCTGTTTCCGGGAGTAATAGACGATCATGTGCATTTCCGTGAACCGGGACTTACCCATAAAGCCGACATAGCGTCGGAGTCCAGAGCGGCTGTGGCAGGAGGCGTGACTTCTTTCTTTGACATGCCTAATGTGAAGCCCATGACTGTGGACAATGTAAGGCTTGCCGAGAAAAAGGCTATTGCATCCCGCTCTTCGGTTGCCAATTATGCTTTTTACATAGGCGCGACTGACAAAAATATCGATGAGTTGCTTAAATGTGACTACACCGGGTGTCCGGGAGTTAAACTTTTCCTCGGGTCATCCACCGGCAATATGCTTGTCGACGACAAGACCGAGCTTGACCGCATATTCGGCGAAGTGCCGGCAATAGTGGCGGTGCATGCCGAGGACGAGAATGTGATACATAACAACCTTGCCTATTTCAGGTTTAAGAACGACCGTAACCCTTATGTGTCGGAACACTCGCTCATCCGTAGCCGCGAAGCTTGCATTGTAGCCACTTCCGGAGCTATAGAGCGTGCGCGTGAACATGACACTCAGCTGCATGTGCTGCATGTGACCACAGCCGAGGAGGTAGCTATGTTCTCTCCGGAGCCGCTCGACAAGAAGTTGATTACTTCGGAGGTGTGCGTGCACCATCTCTGGTTCACCGAGGATGACTATGAGCGTCTTGGCAGCCGCATAAAGATGAATCCGTCAATAAAGACAGCGGCTGACCGTGAAGCCCTCAGGCAAGGGCTGCGCGAAGGCAGAATAGACCTGGTAGGCACCGACCACGCCCCTCATCTTCTTTCCGACAAGGAAGGGGACGGGCTTACTGCAACTTCCGGCGCTCCCATGGTGCAGTTCTCGCTGCCGGTGATGCTTGAGATGGCTGACCAAGGTGTGTTTGATGTCGAGATGGTTATTGACCGCATGTGCCACAAGCCGGCGCAGTTGTTCGGAGTTGTGGGCAGAGGCTATCTCCGTCCCGGCTACAGTGCCGACATAGTAGTTGTGCGTCCCGGCACGCCTTACACCGTGACTGACGACATGGTTATCAGCAAGTGCGGCTGGACTCCTCTTAACGGAACCACACTGCACAACCGTGTAGAGAGAACCTATGTTAACGGCAACCTCGTGTATAAAGAAGGTGAAATCGTGGACGATAAGCCCGGACAGGAGCTTAAATTTGCGATTTCGTGATTTAAGGAGTTTCTTTTTTTGAGGTTTGAGTTTTATACACTAATTTTGCACAAAGTTATGTATGGTAAGCAATCCATGCATAATTGTTGTATACAATATTAATTTAAGAGCAAAAGTTCCAAAATTATGTTAGAGAAAACCAATGTAAAGTCTCTTGACAAGGTTGTAGTGCGCTTTTCGGGTGATTCCGGCGACGGCATGCAGCTTGCAGGAAATATCTTTACCAACGTTTCTCAGTCTTAAACAATGCCTTCTTAANNGAATAGGTAATCAAGTGTCCACTTTTCCCGACTATCCGGCTGATATCCGTGCACCGCAGGGATCGCTGAGCGGCGTTTCCGGCTTTCAGGTGCACATAGGTATAGGGGTACACACTCCGGGGGATAAAGCCGATGTGCTGATAGCAATGAATCCGGCTGCGTTGAAGCAGAATGTGAAGCATCTTAAAGCCGGAGGAGTGGCTATAGTGGATATCGACTCGTTCAAGGAAGCCGATCTTAAGAAGGCATTGTTTAAGACTGACGAGCCATTCAAGGAATTGAACATCAACGCCGAGATTCTTGAGGTGCCTGTGACTTCCATGACCAAGGCAGCCCTTGCCGATTCGGGGCTTGATAACAAGTCGGTGCTGAAATGCCGCAATATCTTTGCTCTCGGTCTTGTGTGCTGGCTGTTTGACCGCCCGTTGGAGGCAGCCCTTAAGCTTTTGAAGAATAAGTTTGCCAAGAAACCGGCTGTGTTTGAAGCCAATGCCAAAGTGCTTCAAGCCGGATTCGATTACGGCGCAAATATACACGCCTCGGTGTCCACTTACCGCATCGAGTCGGAAGATATCCGTCCGGGATTCTACACTGACATCAACGGCAACACTGCCACCGCATGGGGTCTTATCATGGCTTCCGAGAAGTCAGGTCGTCCCTTGTTCCTGGGCAGTTATCCCATCACTCCCGCCACTGACATCCTCCATGAGCTTGCCAAGCGCAAAGACCTTGGGGTGAAGGCTGTGCAGATGGAGGACGAGATAGCCGGAGTGTGCTCCGCCATAGGAGCCTCTTTCGCCGGCAATCTTGCCGCAACATCCACCTCGGGTCCCGGTCTTGCCTTAAAGAGCGAAGGTATAGGTCTTGCGGTTATAGCCGAACTTCCGTTGGTTGTAATCGACGTTCAGCGCGGCGGTCCTTCGACAGGACTTCCCACCAAGACTGAGCAGACTGACCTTATGCAGGCGCTTTACGGACGCAACGGCGAATCGCCCGTAGTGGTGGTGGCTCCCGCTTCGCCCACTGACTGCTTCACCATGGCATTTGAGGCTTGCCGCCTTGCCATCGAGCACATGACTCCAGTGATTCTGCTTAGCGACGCTTTCATCGGCAACGGTTCATCGGCATGGCGAGTGCCCGACGCATCGGAGTATCCTGAGATTAAACCTCATTTCGTGACCGACGAAGTGCGTGACGCTTGGAAACCTTATCTCCGTGACCCGGAAACTCTCGTTCGTTACTGGGCTATTCCCGGCACCGAGGGTCTTATGCACCGCATAGGCGNNAAGCCTCAAATGCCATGGTGAAGCACGCATAGGCGGTCTTGAAAAGGATGCCGCTACCGGAGTTGTGTCCACTGATCCTGTCAACCATGAGAAGATGGTGACACTGCGCCGCGAGAAGATAGCACGTGTGGCTAATGACATTCCTGAGCTTGAAGTACACCTTGACAAGGATGCCGACACCCTCCTTGTGGGATGGGGCGGTACCTACGGACACCTTTACACTGCCGCTGAGGAACTCAACGCTATGGGACGTAAAGTGGCGTTTGCCCACTTCCGCTATATCAATCCGCTTCCTGCCAACACCCGCGAAGTGCTGTCACGTTACAAGACCGTGATATGCGCCGAGCTTAACACCGGTCAGTTTGCCGATTATCTTCAGAGCAAAATCGGCGGCATGGAAGTCCACCGCATCAACAAGGTACAGGGACAGCCGTTCCTTGTGCAGGAAGTGGTGGATGGAGTAATCAACATTATGGACAAACAATAAAGACAATCGAAAACTATGGATTGCGTAAAATTTACAGCTGCCGATTATAAGAGCGATACCCCGGTGCGCTGGTGTCCCGGGTGCGGTGACCATGCTATCCTCAATGTATTGCATAAGGCAATGGCGGAGCTTGGTGTGCCTCCCCACATGACTGCTGTCATCTCGGGTATAGGATGTAGCTCACGTCTGCCTTATTATATGAACACTTACGGGTTCCACACCATCCACGGACGTGCCGCCGCCATAGCCACCGGCTTCAAAGTGGCTA
>DAAL01000194.1:0-467 GCA_001701065.1 Bacteroidales bacterium GP4 | reverse complement strand
ACCAAGGGTCAGTATTCACCCACCAGCGACCGCGGATTTGTGAGCAAGTCATCGCCTTACGGCACCACCGAGGATCCGTTCATCCCTGCCGAGCTTGTGTTTGGCGCAAGGGGTAACTTCTTCGCCCGTGCCATCGACGTGGACCTTGCCACCGGTCAGGAAGTGATGCTTGCCGCAGCCCGTCACCGCGGAACAGCGGTAGTGGAGATGCTTCAGAACTGCATGATATTCAACAACGGCATCCACACCCAGATTACTGACCGTGAATTGCGTGCTGACCGCACTATCCATCTTCGCCACGGCGAAAAGATGATATTCGGCAAGGACGGCAACAAGGGTCTTGTGCGTGACGGATTCCTGCTGAAGGCGGTGGAGATTGGCAAGGACGGCTACACTATGGACGACGTGCTTGTGCATGATGCCCACACTCAAAGCAACTTCCTGCATCAGCAGCTTGCCATGATGGA
>DAAL01000240.1:166-8155 GCA_001701065.1 Bacteroidales bacterium GP4 | reverse complement strand
TGCGCTAAATGCCAAAACTAATCGCTAAAAACCGTTTTGGACGGATAAAGTACGATGATTATTGGATGTTGAGGAGTTTGTGGGTTTGGAGGGAGAGCCGCCAGTGGGGATGGTCGAGGATGTAGGCGATAACTGCGGCGGTGTTTTCGCCGCTGCACGGCTGCAGGAAATAGTGCTGCGCCTCATGGGCTGACGCAATTGATTCGACATCCTGACCCAAATACACAATTTTAAGCTCGTCAATGCGCGACAACTTCACGCGGGCACTGCCTTTAGGCGAACAAGTAACCCAATCCACATCCTCAGGAAGCGTGTGAGTGCCGTTGGTCTCCACCTGAATATAGAATCCGGCAAGATGTAACGCATCCACCAGCGCATCGTCCATCTGCAACGATGGCTCTCCGCCGGTGATCACAATGTGCCGCGACGGATACTCGCTTACTTTCCCGATGATGTCACGCAGAGTGTATTCAACGTATTCCTCGTGGTGCGTGTCACAGAATCCGCACCGGAGATTGCAGCCGCTGAAACGCAGAAACACAGCCGGAGTTCCCGTATAAAAACCTTCGCCTTGAAGCGAATAGAATATCTCGTTGACCTTGTACTGCTCAGCCATGATTAATCGTCGATATAAGTGGCTACATTCCCTTCGCTTTCCTGCACATCCACCCTAAAACAGCACGGCACACGCTCACAAATCCAACGTGCAATATTCTCGGCGGTAGGATTGAACGGAAGCAGTTCATTGAAATTGCCATGGTCAAGATAATTCTTTATATCCTCCTTAATGTGGGAGAAATCCACCACCATTCCATCCTGATTCAGTTCCTTGCTTCGGCAATGCACTGTTATTACCCAGTTATGACCGTGAAGACGCGAACATTTGCTCTCATAAGAAAGGTCAAGACGGTGGCAGCCTGCTATCTCAAAACGTTTTGTTATAATATACACCGGTATATGATTAAATAGTTAAATTTCACATCTGTTCGGGATTTTCTTGCGAGGATGCCGATGAATCAACACACCCCACAGGGACAAGCCCCAACTCAGCCCCCAACTTAAGCATCAGTTCATGCGCTTCCTCATAATTGTTGCCTATCACGCCGTCAAGAATCGCATCCTTGATAGCCGACTTTATCGTGCCAACTTCCCGTGAGGGAGCAAGACCAAAAGTAGCCATAATCTCTTCTCCGCTCACCGGCGGCTGATAATTACGGATGCGGTCACGTTCTTCCAGTTCCGACATCTTACGGCGCACAAGCGCAAAGTTTTCAAGAAAACGCTTCACTTTTTCCTGATTCTTGGATGTAATGTCAGCTTCGCACAAGGTCATGAGGTCCTCAATGTCATTACCCGCGTCAAACAGCAACCGCCGTACAGCCGAATCAGTAACCACATCCTCCACAAGAGCGATAGGACGCATGTGAAGCTCCACGAGTTTCTGCACATACTTCATCTTGTCGTTAAGCGGCAACTTAAGATTGCGGAATATTCCCGGCACCATCTTTCCCCCGATAAAATTATGGTTATGGAAAGTCCAGCCGAGCTTTGAATCCCATCTTTTAGTGACCGGCTTGGCTATATCATGCATCAAAGCACCCCACCGCAGCCACACATTGCCACTCTTCTTCGCCACATTGTCAAGCACCTGAAGAGTGTGGTAAAAATTATCCTTATGTCCTCGTCCGTTAACATTCTCCACCCCTTCAAGGGCAGCGAGTTCAGGAAATATATAGGGCAACAATCCGCAGTTGCGCAACAAAATCCACCCAATCGAAGGCACCGGCGACGCCATAATCTTCATAAGCTCATCGGCTATGCGCTCTCTCGATATTATCTCGATGCGCGCGGCATTTCGTGTTATCGCGTCGAATGTCTCATCGTGGATAGTGAACCCAAGCTGCGTAGCAAATCTCACTGCACGCATCATGCGCAGCGGATCGTCACTGAAAGTTATGTCAGGGTCAAGAGGCGTGCGTATTATCTGGCGGTCAAGGTCGGCAATTCCGTCGTAAGGATCCACAAGTTCTCCGAATGTAGCTTCATTGACGCTTATAGCCATGGCATTGATGGTGAAATCACGGCGCGCCAAATCATCGTCAAGAGTGCCGTCCTCCACTATGGGCTTGCGACTGTCACGCTGGTAAGATTCACGCCGCGCCCCCACAAACTCCAGTTCCATGTCACGGTTCTTAACCTGAGCGGTACCGAAATTCTTAAACACATTGCAATGCATCCCCTTGCCGAGACGCGCTGCGACAGCGGAAGCCACCTCTATCCCGCTTCCTACCGTGACAAAATCCACATCCTTGGAATGCCGGTGTAGAAACAGGTCGCGCACATAGCCGCCCACTACATAGCACGGGCGGTCAAGCTCATCAGCAATTTTGCCTACAGTGTGAAAGATTGGTTGGTTCAGCCTATCGGCAAGATTCATATTCCTCTAACTATGTAACTATTTGGTTAAATCTACTATTTCTTCGGGGGCATTGGTGATACGTTCCAAGCCGTCCTTACGAACTATATAAGTATTCTCAATACCCACCGCGCCCACATGGGGAATCACAAATTTAGGTTCAAGAGCTATCACATTGTTCTCTTCAAGGACATCACGGCTCTTAGGCGCAATGACCGGAAGGTCGTTTATCTCTATGCCCACACCGTGACCTATGAATCCTGCTTTTTGGGAATATCCCATGAAGTAGGCTTCAAGTCCGCGCTCCTTCACCATAGCCATGGCTCGATTGTAAAGTTCCGAAGCCACCACACCCGGCAATGCCATGGCACTAAGTTCACGGCATATGTCGATGGAGCATTGATGAGCCTTTAATGCAAGGTCCTCGACATTTTCGAGCTTAAACACACGTGTCATGTCAGTCATATAACCCGTAAAATTACCGTTGGAGTCGACCATAACCGTCATTCCGGGCTTAATAATAGTGCCGTCGGCACCCACAGGCAACGACGGGTCAAGCCCTGCGCCTCCCATAGCGAAATCATAAGGCGTGGGCGAATCGGCATTGTCACCGGAAAGCACGTTGGACATAAATATCTCCATGGACTCCCCCGCTATGCGGAATTGACCGAGGCAGCCTTCAAGGCGTGATTCACGTTCTATCTCTATCTGGAGTTCGATATCGCTCATTCCCTCTTCGTAAAGCTGAGGGATTCGGCGGTACACTTCCTCATGCTTTATACCGGAACGCTTGAGCATGTCAATCTCAAACGGAGTTTTGACCGCACGCGCCTTGCGAAGCACCGCCGAAGCATTCTTCATCTCAGCCCGGGAGAATACTTTGGCAAGTCTCATCACCGTCATATAATCGGTCACGGCAAGTTCAATTCCTATATTGGACGGAAGTTTTACGCCACGTTCCTCCAAAAGCGAAGGAATAAGTTCCGGTTTGTGGATATATACCACATTATCTTCCTCGATTCCTACAGGACGGCGCACAAAGTACAGAGTCTCTCCCTCCAACGGCACATACACATACCCGTTGAGGACTCGCCCTGACGCATAGTATATATTAGCGTTACTTGATATCAGCATTGCCTCCATGTTTTCTTCAGCCATCAGGCTGCGCAGGCGTTGAAGCCGGAGGTCTATCTCAGTTTTCGGAGTAAGCGCATATAGATTCATAATGTATGATTTTTAGTGGATTATTATGGAGAAACAATCGATATTCCTATTTGTTCGACATCAGGAAGAGTGTCCACACGCATGATATGCCTTACCATGATTGTGTCGCCCTTCACGAAACGCCGGTTATGGACAATGGTATCGGAAAGCTGATACAGCGGACCGAAACCGCGCCCCTCCCATCTGCCGTACACATTGGCAAGATTAAGGTCCACAGTGTCACGGAACACCTCACCCGGAGTGAGATGAGTCACCTCAAGCCACAAGTTGCTGTAGGGATAATTGTTGTTGTGGCGTACTGCCACGCTCAAAGCTCCGTAATAGACACTGTCGGCTGCCTGAGGCAGGAAAAAAACAGTGTCGACATATTCCCATCCCGACTTAGGCATATCGACAAATGAACTATAGTCATTAGGTGATGTGACACAGGAAGCTAAAAAGCTTCCTGTGATCAATGCCAATATGAAATTTCTAAGTCTATCCATCGCTTGGTTTGGGTGCAGCGGATGGCTCACCGCCATTTTCCTGATTATTGCGCCGGTTATCCCGTCGCTTGTTGTTATGGGGTTTATTGTTCCGGCGGTTACCGTCGCCGCCTTGATTGTTTCCATTGTTGGGACGGTTAGAGGTGTTGGGGTTACGCTGACCGCCGTTTCCGTTGTTATTACGTTGACGCGGCTGTCCGTCGCCGTTGCCCTTTCCCTGTTTATTGCCTTGGGCACCTTTCTTCTTTTTCTTCTTAGCCTTGTCGAAACGGGTCAGGCTGTCCTGTCCTACCAAGTCCACATACTCTCTCGCTTCATGCGTTGCCGAGTTGCCCTCCGATGCAAGTTTTTCCACTTTCTCGCCATTCTTGTTGAGAGCAATAATCTCAAATGCGCGGTCAGCCGAAATAGTCACAAGGTTAGCCGGCACTGACTTGTCAGTGGAATAAGTTATTTCACGCTTGAATATGTCAGTCTTAAAGTGGTAATAGGTGCTGTCGACGGTTTCCAGAGGAATATCGCGCGGCGGCATCCTCTTGACGCTTTCCACATAAGCATCCACCTCGAAGTTAAGGCAGCACTTAAGCTTGGCGCATTGACCCGCAAGCTTCTGAGGGTTAAGGGATATGTCCTGATAGCGCGCTGCGCTTGTAGCCACTGACACAAAGTTGGTCATCCAGCTTGCGCAACACAGCAGTCTGCCGCAAGGGCCTATTCCCCCTATTCGTCCGGCTTCCTGACGCGCGCCTATCTGCTTCATCTCGATGCGCACCTTGAATGTCTCGGCAAGCACCTTGATAAGCTGACGGAAATCCACACGTTCATCAGCTATATAATAGAAAATAGCTTTATTCCCGTCGCCCTGGTATTCAACATCGCCTATTTTCATGTTGAGATTCAGTCCCTCGGCTATTTTACGGGCTTTTATCATCGTGTCATTTTCGCGGCTCTTGGCTTCCTCGTATTTCTCAAGGTCAGCGCCACGTGCCTTACGGAAAATCCTGCGAATCTCGGTATCAGGCTTCACATTGGCTTTCTTCATCTGTAAAGCCACAAGCTTCCCTGTCAGGGTCACTTCGCCTATGTCATGACCCGGAGATGCCTCCACAGCCACTAAATCGCCTTGAACGAGGGGAATGTTGCCGGTGTTGCGGTAAAAACCTTTTCGGGTGTTCTTAAACTGGACTTCCACTATGTCGAAGTCAGCTTTACCGCCCGGAATGTCACTCAACCAGTCGTAACAATGCAGTTTTCCGCGCGGACACCCTTTTTTACAGTTTCCGCAATCCGAACCGCAGTTCTTACATCTTTCCTCCTCAGGCTTATTGTTCAAATCTTCAGCCATAATTGTAAATCAGAGAGGAAAGTTATTTACTTGGCGAAGCTTACCGAACGGGTTTCACGGATCACAGTGATTTTTACCTGTCCGGGATAAGTCATCTCGTCCTGAATGCGTTTAGCGATTTCGGACGATAGCTTTTCAGTTTCCACATCGTCAATCTTGTCAGCGCCCACTATCACGCGAAGCTCACGACCTGCCTGGATGGCGTAAGTCTTGATTACGCCCGGATAGGACATAGCAAGCTGTTCGAGGTCATTAAGACGCTTGATGTAAGCTTCCACGATTTCACGGCGGGCACCGGGACGTGCGCCTGATATAGCGTCACACACCTGCACGATAGGAGCAAGCAGCGTGGTCTGTTCTATTTCGTCATGGTGTGCGCCTATGGCGTTGCATATCTCAGGTTTCTCCTTATACTTCTCGGCGAGTTTCATACCCAACAGTGCGTGCGGCAGTTCCGGTTCCTCATCAGGCACTTTGCCTATGTCATGGAGCAATCCGGCACGGCGCGCCTTCTTGGGATTAAGACCGAGTTCGGCAGCCATGATGGCACACAGGTTTGCGGTCTCGCGCGAATGCTGGAGCAGATTCTGACCGTAGCTTGATCGGTATTTCATCTTACCCACCATGCGGATAAGGTCAGGATGAAGTCCGTGTATACCCAAGTCGATTGCTGTGCGCTTACCGGTTTCAACTATTTCTTCTTCTATCTGTTTTCTCACCTTAGCCACGACCTCCTCGATGCGCGCCGGGTGGATACGGCCGTCAGCCACAAGCTGATGAAGCGCAAGACGAGCGATTTCACGGCGCACGGGGTCAAAGCCTGAAAGCACGATAGCCTCATGGGTATCGTCCACGATGATTTCAATACCTGTAGCGGCTTCAAGGGCACGGATGTTACGGCCCTCGCGACCGATTATACGTCCTTTGATTTCGTCAGAGTCAATGTGGAACACGGTTACCGAGTTTTCAATCGCAGTCTCGGTAGCCACACGCTGGATGGACTGCACCACAATGCGCTTGGCTTCTTTATTCGCAGTGAGCTTTGCCTCGTCCATGATGTCATTGATGTAGCTTGCCGCAGCGGTCTTAGCCTCATCGCGAAGCGACTCGATAAGCTTCTCCTTAGCCTCCTCAGCCGACAATCCCGAAATGTGTTCAAGAGTGTCCTGGGCGGTCTTGGTGAGTTTATCAAGTTCAATCTTTCTTGATTCAAGCACTTCCGACTGAGCGTCAAGATTGAACTTAAAAGCATCCACTTCATTACGTTTACGGGCTATTTCGCCTTGCTGCTGATTAAGCTGAAGCTCTCTTTGCTTAAGTCGCGCTTCAGTCTGCTGGATTTTAGAAAGTTTCTGGTTAGCTGCTTTCTCGGCTTCCGCCTTAATCTGTAGCTCAAGCTCACGGGCTTCAAGCAATTTCTTTTGTTTCAGCATCTCAGCTTCCTGCTGAGCNNATCAAGAAAGATTGAACTTGATAAATGAGCTTCGTCCATTATTGTTTTGGCTTTGCTGTGAGCCGCGGTTTTTTGGATAGTCAGTGTAATCACCGCAGCAATCACCGCAGCCACTACACCTACTATAATACTTATTCCAATTGTACCCATGTTGTGTATAAATATATGATAATTAAATAGGTTAAATAAAAAGGCACTTGAAGGATGACACAGCTCATCGCCGCAATCTCCTTTAAGTGCAGGATATTTCTCTCTCAATACCGGGGATAACAACTATAGCCGAAGCTCGACGCTTCCTAATATATTCGATGGATTATCTCGTCAAGATCATCTTCCATCTTCCGAAGTATGGCATCGATTTTCTCATTCTTGCGCTGCTCGATTACGAAGAGTTTCGCAAAATGATGGGCAACCATGCCAAGTATGTCTTTAGAAGAGAGTTGCGCTCCGTTTTCGTCCATCCATTTGCTCCATGCATGATTCACATAAAACTCGGCACGCCTTATATCCTCTTCTTCTTCGGGCTTCACCTCCATCCCCATTCGGTTCAGGTCGGCTAAATGTATAGTTATTTCTCGTTTATCTTTCATTGCATCATTCGCTCAGGTCAGCGATGCATTTGTCGATTTCCCGCACCAATCTGGAAATCAATGCCCTACTCTTCTCAACATTTTCACGTTGCGGAAAGGTAGTGGTCACCACCGTAAGATACTCTATCCGGTCCTGCAGCCCACTAATTTCTTCAGTCAACTGAGCCACAGTGGCTTCAAGTTCCGTTACCCTCTCTTCTGCTTTACGTCGCTGCTCGTCCACAAAATTGTATCGGTCAACGAGAGTTTCGGCTTTTCGGCTTATTCGCTGAAGAGTTTGTTGGAGGTCACTCGCCATTTTTATTCCAAATTTTTACAAAATTAAAAAATAATATCAGAACGGCGAAATTTTACCCCATCTTTTTTTACCTATTCCTTCCATTTTTAGACAATTTGCGACATAAAGTGCACAACAACGCCTGTCCTTGTGTAATGCAATAACAAAACTGCGCCGTGGCGGTCGCCACAGCGCAGTC
>DAAL01000240.1:0-122 GCA_001701065.1 Bacteroidales bacterium GP4 | reverse complement strand
TTGAAGGTCTTGCCTCCGGCACGCACCACGTAGATGCCTGATGCTGCTACGGGGAATTCCTCAACCGAGGATTCAACGGTCTTGGCTGCAACGCAAGCGCCGCTCATGCTGTAGACTTCAAC
>DAAL01000241.1:12963-13091 GCA_001701065.1 Bacteroidales bacterium GP4 | reverse complement strand
CGGTCAAGCATCATGCGGTCAGCCTCCTCCTGCGACACTCCGTCGCCCGGTGCCACAAATTCGTCGTGCTGAGTGGACACGACCACTGTGTGTACTCTCACAGGCTTTCCCTGCGGATTGTATTCGAT
>DAAL01000241.1:8481-12772 GCA_001701065.1 Bacteroidales bacterium GP4 | reverse complement strand
CCGCGGTTTATGTCGGCGCTCTGTTCATGGAGAGCCGAGAACACGCCGCAGGCATTGCCGTCAAACTTCAAGTCGCTGCGGTCATATCCTATAGAGTTAATGACACGGCGGGTAACGTCCATAAGATCAATATAGGCGTTACTTTTCACTTCGCCCGCCACTACCACCTGTCCGGTAGTAACCAATGTCTCACATGCCACCTTCGACGAAGGGTCATGCGCAAGAAATTCATCAAGAATAGCATCGGAAATCTGGTCAGCCACTTTATCAGGATGCCCTTCCGATACCGACTCTGAGGTAAAGAGATAATTGCTCATAGTTATTTATAAGAGATTATGCATAAAAAAATCTTCGTTTGCGGAAAATCATCCCAAGCGAAGATATTATGCCTCAAAGAAGCCGCGCACAGGCGACCTTTTTGCAGTTTTAGCATTTTTTTCAGTGGTTGCAAGCAGCCAAATTTCTCCACTTGTAATGTTTTCGGCTGCAAAGTTAATACATTCCCTCAACTTCACCAAACTAATTTTTCTAAGAAATATTCGGAAGTTATGCGCAATAGTGCATAAAATGCGTTTAGGAATATGAAAAATTTCTAAAAATCGCATACTATCACCATTTTATCACATATTGTATAAATATAACAGTAAAAAAATTGCTACCTTTGCACTTACAAGTGTAACTATAGTAACCTCATAACTACCCGATGAAGATTCAATATATAGCTTCGTCATTACTGTGCGCAGTGATGACCTTCTCTATCCCCGCATTCGGCGCCCAGCCCGGCGCTGCGGCTGATTACCAAGACCCCGCATCCAAGAGTTTCTTATTTTTCGGCAAAAAAAATAAGAAAAAGAAATCATCCACCGATGAGTCCAAGGATTCAGTGGAGAAAAAGCACTCCTATCAGGAATTGATAGGCGACAGCGCGGTTATTGACAAAGGTATGTTTGACGTGATAACCAAGGGCGATGATTACTTTTTCGAGATTCCGGTGTCGCTTTTAGGACGGGACATGCTCATTGTGAACAAAATGGTGCGCGTTCCCAAGGAACTTAACGACGCAGGAGTGAACCGAGGCATAAACTATTCCAATCAAATGATAAAATTTGAATGGGACAAGAAAGCCAACAAACTGTTTGTGCGTGAAAGCCGTCCATTGCCCAATATCCCGACTGACGCTGCGCTTGCACGTTCGGTTAAGGACAATTACATCTCCCCTATCATAGCCTCATTCAAGATCGAGACACTTAATCCCGACTCCACATCGCTGGTGATAAAAGTGAATGACGTGTACGACGGCAGTTCCACAAGCTTCAACAATGTGTTTTTCGACATCAACATAGGCACTTCGCCCAACAAGGACCTGTCACGCATAGTGAAAATCAAATCATTCGACAACAACATCTATGCCGTGTCGGAGCTTACAACCAAGGTGGTTGAACCGAGAGGCACAGTGTTTGTGACCGTGGAAGTGGGTTCTACGCTGTTGCTGCTTCCCGAAACACCCATGCCGCGACGTTACGTGTCGCCGAGAGTGGGTTATTTCACAGAATCGTTCCTGAATTACTCTGACCGCCAGGCACGCGTGACCCATCCCCACTATATCACCCGCTGGAGGCTTGAGCCGAAGACCGAGGATGTCGAGGATTATCTCGCAGGCAAGATAGTGGAGCCGGTGAAACCGATTGTGTTCTATATCGACAATTCCACGCCCAAGCAGTGGCGGCCCTATATAAAACAAGGTATAGAAGAATGGCAACGCGCTTTTGAGATGGCGGGATTCAAGAATGCCATCATAGCGCGCGAACTTCCCGAGGATGACAACGTGGACCTTGACGACATAAACTATTCAGTAGTCAACTATGCCGCGTCCACCAAGTCCAACGCCATGGGTCCGTCGATTACCGACCCTCGCTCGGGCGAAATTCTTGAAGCCGACATAATGTGGTGGCACAATGTGCTCGACATTCTGCATGACTGGATTATCGTGCAGACAGGAGCCGTAAACCCCGATGCCCGCACCAACAAGCTCCCTGACCATCTTGTGGGCGATGCCATGCGTTTTGTGGCATGTCACGAAGTGGGACACTCACTGGGATTGCGTCACAACATGATGGCATCGAGTGCCATCCCCACTGACTCACTGCGTTCCGAGAAATTCACCACCATGCTTAATTCCACTTCGGCATCCATCATGGACTACGCCCGTTTCAACTATGTGGCACAGCCCGGCGACGGAGTGAAGGTGCTTTCACCCAACCTCGGTCCCTACGACATGCTTGCGATAGAATATGGTTACCGCTGGTACGGAAAGGACACTCCCGAGGAAGAATATGCCATGCTGCAGCAATTGCTTTCCAACTATGACACTCCCATGTATGCCTACAGCGAGAGCCAGGACAGCCGCGAAGCCAATGATCCGTGGCGGTCCTTCTCCACGTAGCGGTNNTGGATGCCGAAGTGGAATTAAGCATCAGAGCGAGGACCTCGGCGACAATTCCGTGAAATCGTCGATGTACGGCATTGCAAACCTAAAACGCATAATGCCGAATCTCATCAACTGGACAACCACCGGCGAAGTGGGACAGGACTACGACGACGCATCGCAGCTTTACAACGCAGTGATATGGCAGTGGAACCGCTACATGTACCACGTTCTTGCCAATGTGGGAGGTATATATGTCGACAACACCACTGTCGGCGATGGTCGACACACCTACCGCTACGTGGAGAAGGACCGCCAGCGTGAAGCGGTGAAATTCCTCATCGACGAAGTGTTCCTGAACACTGACTGGCTTTTTGACGCTGACATCACCAATTACACCTATATAATAAAGAACACTCCCATAGGACGTATCGAGCAAGCTCCTTCAGTTCTGCTTAAAAACGCCCAGAGCTATCTGTTGTGGGACCTCCTTTCGGACAACCGCATAGTGAGAATGCTGGAAAATGAGGCAAATGAAGGCAATAAGGCGTTCTCGGCGATTGAGATGACCGATATGCTCCACAAAGCCGTGTTCAACAACACCCGCAAGGGAGTAAAACTCGGCGTGCGTGAACGCTCGATGCAAAAGAACTATGTGGACGCGCTCATCATCGCCGCATGCGAACGTCAGGGACTAAAGGACGGAGTGCCTTTGGGACTGCTTGACGAAAGGATGATAAATATCGACACTTATCCCTCGCAATCCCATAACCATTCAAAATGCGGACTTGGTGAACACACCGGAACTCCACGCCAACTTAACTTCTACGGAAGTCAGGCTAACCGTGTGTCCGACGCGGTGTCCATCAAGCGCGGAGAGCTTATGCGTGTACGCAATCTGCTCATAAACAGCCGAGGTATAGCTGACCGTGCCACCCGCTACCATTATGATGATATGTTAATGCGCATAAACTCTGCGCTTGGTCTTCCACAGCAATAAAACGACTGTGCCTACACGGCGGGGAAGGCACACCCTCCCCCGCCCGATACAATTATAGTAATTATATCTATTCACTACACTTTTTCTTTTTAAGATACATTTTACGCTATGAATAAACTTGTATTCTGTTTTGTCTTAGCATTTTTGTTATCAGTGGCAGGCTTATCGGCATCAGCTGCTGAACGCACCATCACGGGAGTGATTGTGTCGGCTGACGACCACGAACCATTGACAGGGGCTTCAGTTACCGTATCTGACACTCAGCTCAAGAAGTCAGGGAGCAAGAAGAAAGCTCTCGGAGTCTTGACCGATATTGACGGCAACTTCTCTATCGAGATTCCTTCGGGAGTCACCGAAATCGAATGCCGGTACCTCGGTTACAATCCGCGTACAATCGTGCTGGTGGACGGCGTGAACCATTACGACATCATGCTTGACCCGTCCAGTGTGGCGCTTTCTGATGTTGTCGTGACGGGATATCAAACCGTCGAACGCCGTAAACTCACCGCCTCCATCTCTAAACTGGACATGGACGACAGCAAGATAGGCTCCGTCATGAGCATCGACCAGGCACTTGCCGGACAAGTGGCGGGTCTTTCGGCTCTACAGACGAGCGGTAGCCCCGGCGCGCCGATGAAGATACGTATACGCGGTACAGCGTCACTCAACGGAACCCAAGACCCTCTGTGGGTAATTGACGGTGTGCCCATCAACGGCACTGACATTCCGTCAATGGAGGACCTAAACGATATAGACAATCTGCAACAGACCTCAATAGCCGGCTTGAACCCCTCTGACATCGAGAGTATAACAGTCCTGAAGGATGCAGCAGCCACAGCCATCTACGGTACACGCGCGGCTAACGG
>DAAL01000241.1:0-8384 GCA_001701065.1 Bacteroidales bacterium GP4 | reverse complement strand
CTGAACCTGTTGAATTCATCGGAAAAGGTGGACTTGGAACTGTCATTGCTGAACACTGACTTCACTTACCGTGAAAACAAAGGCGCAGTGGCGCGAATACTGAACAAAGCAGGAATGCTCGACCTTTACAAGACCGGAGGTTGGAATGCACTCCCCGCCGATGTGAGAAACAGCATCGATGCGTTGCGCTCAATCAACACTGACTGGAACGACATCCTTTTCCGCGACACATTCAACCAGGAATACAATCTTAGCCTTTCAGGCGGTAACGAAAAAGCCACCTATTACACTTCGCTCGGATATCAGGACGAAAAAGGCAACACCCCGGGTGTGGACATGAACCGTCTTAACCTGACATTAAAGACCACTTACCGTCTTTCGCGTAAGTTTAAAGTGGGCGCATCGGTATTTGTCAACCGACGTAAAAACAATTCTTACCTCACTGACAATGACGGATTCACCAATCCCGTGTATTACTCCCGCCGCGCCAACCCCTACCAACTGCCCTACGATGCCGAAGGAAACTATGTTTACGATACCGACATCCAGGGACGCGAGGACAGCGACCTGAAATTCAACGTGTTTGAAGAGCGTAAAAACACTGACTACACTCTTGAAAACACCGGATTGACCGCACTTCTTGACGCTGACTTGCGTTTTACTGACTTCCTTAAAGCCACGACACAAGTAGGATTCCAGCTTGACCAGTCAGAAACCCAGACCTATGCCGGCGCTGAAACCTATGCCATGCGCAAAGAGTTTTACCGCACCGAAATTTTGGGTGCCGACGGTGTACGCGCTTCGTTCCTGCCTTACGGCGGACGGCATCTGCAAAGCAAAAGCACCAACAAGCAGGTGACTTGGAAAGCGCAGGTTGAGTACAATGACAATTTCGGCGAGAACCACGAACTTGAAGGAATGGTGGGTACCGAAATACGCAAAACCTGGTACGATTACTTTTCAAGCACCGCCTACGGATATGACCGCAAGACCCTGACAAGCAAGCCGGTGATATTCCCCAATGAATCATGGGCGCGCACATTCCCCTTGCACTCCGAGAGCGTTTCGGAAAATGCCTACGCTTCATTCTATGCCACAGCGTCTTACAGCTACCTCCACCGTTATACCCTCGGCGGCAGTGTGCGTTTCGACGGAAGTGACCTTTTCGGTGTCGACAAGAAATATCGCTTCTTGCCTTTATACTCTTTCAGTGCATTGTGGCGCGCAAGCGAAGAACCGTTCCTTCGCGAAAGCACCTTTGTCAATAACCTTGCTCTCCGTGCATCCTACGGTATACAAGGTAACATCGACAAGAACACCTCATCGTTCGTGATGGGTAATTACAATAATATCTCGATTCTCCCGGGTGTGACCGAGAATGTAATCATACTTGGAAATCCGCCGAACCGCCGACTTCGCTGGGAAAAGACCTACACAGCCAATGCCGGATTTGACCTGTCGGTGCTCGACAACGCTATCTCTCTGTCAGCTGACTACTATTACCGCAAAGGACAAGACCTCATAGCATTGAAAATGCTTCCGCTCGAAACAGGATTTATGTCCAACATGGTAAACTGGGCAAGTATGCGCAACCAAGGTGTGGAAGTGGCGATAGCGACACGCAACATCGCCAACCGGAATTTCCGCTGGACCACCAACTTCAACATCGCCTACAACGAGAACAAGGTGCTGCAGGAAACCGTTCCGTCCAACCAGACCACCCCTTCGCGTGAGGGCTATCCTGTCAATGCCATCTTCGCCTATAAGACGGCAGGACTTGACAGCGACGGGCTGCCGCTGTTCTGGACCAAGGACGGCAACAAAGTGACCGCACAGGAACTTCTTAAGCTCAACGCCGCCGGCGCAAGCACACTCTCTGCCGAGGATCAGCGCGGTCTTTACAGCTACATAGGCTCAGGCGACCCCCTTGTGACAGGTGGTTTCATCAACAACTTCAGCTACCGCGACTTTGACCTTACAGTCAACTTCGCTTTCAACCTGCTCATGTACACCCGCATTCAGCCATCCTACTCTATGACATGGTTTGACCGAGGCATGAATACTAACCACGACATACTTGACCGCTGGACTCCGTCCAATCCCGGTGCCACACTGCCTGCATTGATGCCTGATAACGGCTACCGTAGCCCCGAATACACCCAGTATGCCGAATTCTCGCTCTACTCAATGCTTGACTCATGGGTAAAACGTTCCGATTATTGCCGACTCCAGAGCGTGCGCCTTGGCTACAACATTCCGCCGCGCTTCCTCGCTCCGGCAGGCATAACCACTCTCACTGTGGCTTTTGAAGCCCGTAATCTATGGGTGTTCGGGTGCAACTACAAGAATTTCCTTGACCCCGAAACTATGGGTAATCCTTTTGCTCAACCCATCCCTAAAACTTATACATTCAGCCTAAACCTGCGATTCTAACTTTTTTTGATTATACTGATTATGAAAAAATTCACAATATCTTCCCTCCTCTTGTCACTCCTGTTGATGCTTGGCAGCTGTGACAGCTTCCTTGACGTAAAACCCGTGGGTAAAGTAATCCCCACCACCGCCGAGGAATTTCGTGCCTTGATAACCGAAGCTTACGCCACAGTGCCTGATGACAGGGGGCTTGCATCATTCCGCTCTGACGAAGTGCTATTGGATGCCACCATGTCGTCCAATGACTTGGGTTCTTACCGTGACATATGGTTATGGAACGACGCTTCTCCATCCGAGAACACAGCTTCTTTCAGCTGGAGACAATTCTACCACGTGCTGTTTATAGCCAACTACGTTATTGAATCGGAAAAGATGATTGAAGACGGCACACCCGCCGAAATACAGCAGATGGTGGGCGAAGCCTACATGCTGAGAGCATATATGCACTTCATCCTTGCCAATCTTCATGCTCCGGCTTACGGTAAATGCGACCCTTCCGCCACTAAAGCGGTGCCTTTGAAGCTTGACAGCGACGTGGAGAAAACATTAGGTCGCAGTATGCTATCGGAAATATACGACCAGATAGTAAGAGACCTTGACTCGGCAGAAGAGTATCTTAATAAAGAAAGCTGGGATTTTGGTTACAATTACCGATTCAATACGCTAAGTGTCGATGCGCTCCGTTCACGTGTGCTCCTGTACATGGAACGCTGGGACGAAAGTCTTGCCGCTTCACGCAGGGTACTTGAAAAGAAAAGCGAACTTACTGACGTGGCTGCCACACTGCCCAATGCCTACAACTCGGTAGAGAACATAGTGGCTCTCGAACAGGTGATGAGCGCACAGTATGCCCGTACAGTAAAAATCGACCGTGACTTCTACCGCCTTTACTCTTCCTCCGACCTCCGTCGACGCAATTATTTTAACCAGGTGACAGCATCCAATATCCTCCTTAAAAAAGGCGGAAGCAACACTTACAGCTGCTCTCTACGCACAGGCGAGATGTATCTTAACGCCGCCGAATGCGCATGGCACACAGGCGACATTGCCTCGGCGCGGCAATATCTGCTGACTCTGCAGAAAGCGCGCTTCAACGACAGCGGCTATGCTTCAAAGGAAGAGGATGTGAACGCCATGGACAATGACGCGCTTTTAGAAGAAATCTACAACGAGCGTGCAAGAGAACTCGCATTCGAGGGACACCGATGGTTTGACCTCAGGCGTACTACCCAACCACGCCTTGTGCGCACTTTCAAGGACGAACAGTATGTGCTTGAACAAGGCGACGAACGCTACACCATACGCATTCCGTCGGAAGCAATCGAGGCAAACCCCGAATTAGCTAACTGATAACACTTATTGATGATGATTTAAATTTGCCGCATAACATCATTTTGTGGTAGGTTTAAATCATCTTTTATAAATAAATTCGTACATTTGCACATCTTATTAATAATTACGCTTATGAGAAAAACTATACTCTCTATCATTGCGTCGGCTTCATTCATCACTGCCTCAGCCGCAGTACCCACTTTGACTGAAAACTGGTCAAAATCTCTGACCGGCATTAATGAGTCACCCAATTATGTGACTCCGGTCAAGACCGACGCGACAGGTGCTGTAATAGCTACCGGCACTTTCGACACCGACTTCGAGTTTGCTAAAAACACTCTTGAAGCTCTCGGCACAAGTTCCTACATCCTTAAGTATGCTGCTGACGGCACTCCCGCCTGGGGTGTTGCCCTCACAGGTGCTGCCACCATCACAACTGTTGACACTGATGCTGACGGAAATGTCTACGTAGCCGGCATTTTTGCTGATGAGGTCGTATTCAACACCACCTCCGGCGAACCCATCACCAAAATGGGTATGACCGTTGACGGTGCAGCCACAACAAAACTCAATGCATCTTTCATTGCAAAATATTCTGCTGACGGAAAAGTGGAAGCTGTAGAAACATTTGTTCCGGAATATCTACCGGAACTTGTAGAAAGCGGTATATATTTCCCTGAAGACGGTGATGTACAGTTCACAATCAATAATCTTGCAGTAAGTGACGCTAAAGTATACGCATCAGCTCTTTTTACAGGTAAGACAACTAAAGGAAATACAACCTTTGAAGGTTCTTATTATGATGCATGGGGAGGGGGATTCTTGTATATGGATATGGACAATGCAGCAGTATTCTCTTTAAACACAAAAGATCTCTCAGAATGCACAAAAGAAGCAGCCTTAACCTTGGTTGCTCCTACATTCATGGCAATGGAGAAAGCTATTAATGCAAATCTTCTTGTTGTAGATGGACAGTTATATGCTGGTTTTGTCGGTGTCGGCACTTTCAATCTCTCATTTGGTTCATCTTCTAAAGAGGTTACTTTTACTCCTGACGGCGATACCGGTAATAATGAATATGGCTATGCTATAATTAGCGCAAATGGCTCTGTTTCCGTTTCAACCATTTCCGACGCAAGCCAGCCCGTAGAATCTATCGCTTCATTAATCATGAATGACGGTAATCTTTATACAGTTGCAACCACTGATGGAACCGGCATCCCCGGAAGTGTCACAGAGCAGACTATCACTGGTTCAAGTGAAATTTTTGTTCTCACAATTGATCCGGCTACAATGACATTAAAAGGCTCCAATCCTTACAGCTATAATGCAGGGGGAGAGGCTGAAAAAGAAAATTTTGAAGTAGCTCTTGATGCTGCTCCTGTAGGTAATGCATTATATATCAACTTCCGTGAATTTAACTTTAACCACGAATTGATAGGCGCTAAATCCGTAATCTTCGATGGAACTGCGTTCACTGAAGCTCCTGTAGCCGCTACCGGTGTTTCTACTGCTGACAAAGCTGTAGCATTCGGACAAGTGACTGCTGAAGGTGTTACTTTCTCTTCTTACACAAGCTCTGTATCAGGTATCACTGACATCACCACCGACGGCGGTGTAAGCATATTCCCCAACCCCGTTGTTGATGTGCTCAACTTCTCTGAGCCGGTAGATGTAATCATCTACTCTCTCAACGGAAGCGTAGTAAAGACAGCATCACAAGTCAGCACCCTCAACGTCACTGACCTCGCCACCGGACTCTATATTGTTAAAGCCGGTGATAAAGCAGTACGCGTAATCAAAAAGTAAATTAAATCTCTCGTATAAAGAATAGGGTATCCGCCAAGGTACCCTATTTTTTTGTACCTTTGCAGTGTGAAATGGTCATGGAGTAAATACAAAGAAAGTTATGTCACAATCCTTAAACTTGGCTTTCCCATCCTTTTGGGACAGTTAGGGGTGATTGTCGTGGCGTTTGCCGACAACATAATGGTAGGACGCTACTCCACGCCTGCGCTTGCCTCGGCATCGTTCGTGAACAATGTGTTCAACATGGCTCTCATGGCTTGCATGGGATTCAGTTACGGACTCACACCGCTCATAGGTGCTCTGTTCACACAGAACAATCCGTCACGCATAGGCTCCCTGATACGCAACGGACTGCTACTCAATCTGCTATTCTCCCTCATGGTGTGCGGAATAATGCTTGCCATATGGTTCAATATCGAGATTCTTGACCAACCGGAGGAACTGTTGCCTCTCATAAAGCCATATTATCTTGTGGTGCTATGCGGAATGATTCCCACGGCGGTGTTCAATGTATTCGCACAATGGCTTTTCGCCATCAACCGCACAGGACTCCCCACATGGATAGTGCTGTCAGCCAATGCGGTTAATATCCTCGGCAATTACCTGCTGATATACGGCAACTGGGGTTGTCCCGAGCTTGGACTTATGGGTGCCGGCTACAGTACCCTCACCGCACGTTTTATTTGTCCCATTGTGATAATACTGTTCTTCCTTAAGAAAAAGGAGTTCAGACCGTTCCGTGAAGGTTTCGCATCGTCGACCATCAACCGCAATGCCCTCAGCCACATAAACCGCACCTCCTGGCCGGTGTCGCTGCAAATGACCTTTGAATCCGGTTCGTTTACCATAGCAGCGGTCATGGCGGGATGGTTAGGTGCTATCAGCCTTGCCTCCTATCAGATTATAGTAATCACCGGAACTCTCGGTTTCTGTATTTACTACAGCATGGGGACAGCTGTCTCGGTCTTAGTGGCTAATGCAGCCGGACAGAACGATCGCTCAATGATGCGTCAACGAGCTTGGGCAGGATATCACATCATCATGTCACTCGCCACCCTTTCATCGCTCATCTTCATCATCTGGGGAAAAAGCTTAATCGGAGCATTCACGGAGGACCCGGTGGTTATATCAGCCACAGTGGCTCTGTTGGTTCCACTCCTGATTTACCAGTACGGCGATGCCACCCAGATAAACTTTGCCAATGCGCTTCGTGGCACATCCCATGTCATGCCCATGATATGGATTGCCTTTATCAGCTACATAGTCGTGGGGCTTCCGGCAACCTATCTGCTCGGGTTCACAGCCGGATTGGGCACTTACGGAATAGTCCTGAGCTTTTCAGTGAGCCTTTTCCTCGCCGCAGCGCTTTTTCTGTATTTCTTCCTCCGCTGCACAAGGAAAAGTTAGCGGAAGTTCAAAATTTAGGCACTTTAGTTTGGCTGATTAAAGATTTTAGGCTAACTTTGACACAGAATGCTAAAATCTAGATGCCATGTTAATAAAAGCTTATGGAGCCGCAGTCTACGGCATTGACGCTATCATCGTCACCATCGAAGTGTCGGTGGAGATAGGTGTGGGTTTTAACCTCGTGGGGCTACCCGATGCCGCCGTAAAAGAGAGCTATCAGCGCGTCATGTCAGCGTTAAAACGCGAGTTCGGGATAAGTGAAACTCGAAAAAAGATGAATCGGCAGCTTGAAAAAGTTGCCGATTCGCTTGGCTATATCATTGATATTTAGTAATTTAGCGGTGACAAACAATAAATACTATATCATGATTACCGAGAGTAAAGTTACTGAAATTTTCTGTATTGCCGACGATTTTTGCAAAGAATTTGAAGTTGAGATGGCAAAAAATGCCCTTCGGCCCACTGTCGACACTCCCAAACGCCGTAGAAAACGCATGATGTCGGATGCCGAGGTCATAACTATTTTGATCTGCTTCCACTTCAACACATACCGTAATTTCAAGCATTATTATCTGTCCTGCGTATGCGGACAATGGAAGCATCTGTTTCCACGGAGGTTTTCATACAACCGGTTTGTGGAGATCATGCCCTGCTGTTTTGTGGCCCTGACTATGTTCCTCAAACTTGCCTGTTTCGGGGAATGCACCGGCATCAGTTTTGTGGACAGCACCTGCATCCCAGTCATCCACAATAAACGTCAGTTCAACATGAAAGTTTTCAAGGGTATTGCAGAGAAAGGCAAGAGTACGATGGGATGGTATGTGGGCTTCAAACTACATCTGCTGTGCAACGAGAAAGGCGAACTGGTCAACTTTGTATTGACCCGGGCGAATGTCGATGACCGAAACGAATCGGTCATTGATACGCTGACTGACAAGGTGTTCGGCAAGCTGTATGCCGATAAAGGCTACATCTCCCAGTCGCTTTTTGGGCGTCTTTGGGATGACGGCATACATATCGTTACCGGCCTGCGATCCAATATGAAACAGCGCCTGATGCCGCTGTATGACAAGATTATGCTTCGCAAAAGAAGCATCATAGAATCCATTAACGACATGCTCAAGAATGTAGCTCAGCTCGTGCATTCCCGTCACCGGAGCGTGCACAATTTTCTGATGAACATGCTCGCAGCAATAGGCGCATATTGTTTCTTCGCCAACAAGCCGGAGATAAACTTCGATTTCGAGGTTCCGCAGGCCAACGGGCAACTCGTCCTCTGGCAATAACAGTTACACTTCTATAATCGCATACAACAAAATCAGGCGACCTCTATTTGGTCGCCCGATAAAATGTGTCTAACTGGTTCGTTAGCATTTGCTTTATTCTTATCCCGAACTCGCGTT
>DAAL01000227.1:8483-15783 GCA_001701065.1 Bacteroidales bacterium GP4 | reverse complement strand
CGCGGATCATCGAAATGGAAATGCTTTAGGCGCAGATGCCGCCGCTCATCCACAAACTTCTGCTCCACGGCGGTCAAATCATGGGCATGGAACACTTCAAGGCATCCGTCGTCGCCCAAAGTGTAAGTGAACGGATTCACACCATGCTCCTTTATCATCCTTTTCACTTCGCGGCAAGTGTCAGGATCAAGGAAATGCGGCTCAATGTACCGCTTGGCGGTGTTGTCCCACATGGAAGCCCCGGTCATCACAATCACGGGGATGGACACATAGGTTGTGCGGAGAATGTGCTCCACCGTGGCGGGAGTGCGCGCCGTGGCTATAGTAATCAAAGCCCCGTCTTGCGACAGGGCTGAAATAAGGTCGGACGAATAAGGCGAGATTTCGCTCTCGCTGTTCAATAACGTTCCGTCAAGGTCAGTGACATACAGGGTCCTCATAGTTCGCGTCCTTCGTACTGAGAAATAGCTTTCACCCACTTGCGGTCGATGGGAGCCGAGAGACCGGTGTCCAGGTCGAATCCCGCCATGACCGTGTAGCACAGGCACTTCACCTCGCCGGTAGCAGTGTTGATGATGCGCTGTTCAAGCTTCAGGCTCTTTTCTCCCACCTTGACAGTGGTGGTGTGCACCGCTATAGGCTCGTTGATGCGGGTGGGAGCATAGTAGTCGCAATTGATGTTCACGACCACAATGTTTATGTGCTTCCAGTCGACAGCCTCCGGCACCACATCCTCGAAGTAGTGGCTCTTCCCGAGGTCAAGATACTGCAGGTAAACGGCATTGTTGACATGCCCAAGCATGTCGATGTCATTGAAGCGTATCTGCACGGGAAGCCTGTGCCTGAACTGAAACTGCTGCAGAGGCACACGCGGATTAGAGGAACTTGTCGCCATAAGTAGTCTTTACGTCGTTGACATAGTGCTTAATGTTCTGCTCGTCAGCTTTAGGACAGATGAGAAGCACATCGCCGGCATCAGCCACGATGTAGTCATGCAGTCCGTTGACCACCACAAGCTTGTCGCTGTCCACGGCAAAGATGTTGCCGGTGGAGCTATAGGAGATGACACGGCAGTTCTGAGTGACGTTGGCTTCACGGTTTTTGGGCGAATTGTCGTAAAGCGCACTCCATGTGCCAAGGTCATTCCAGCCGAAGTTGACCGTCTCCACAAACACGTTGTCAGCCTTCTCCATCACGGCATAGTCGATGGAAATGTTAGGACATGACGAGAAATTTTCCTCAATAAAGCCTTTCTCCTTAGGAGTGCCGAACACCCCGTCGCCCTCGTCAAGACGCAGCATCAGGTCAGGCACCCACTTGCGCAGTTCTTTCAGTATAGTCGAGGATTTCCACAAGAATATGCCGGAGTTCCAGAAAAATTCACCGCTTTCCAGGAACACCTTGGCAAGCTCTATGTCAGGTTTCTCGGTAAAAGTCTTTACTTTAAGCACATCGCCTTCCATGCGTTTGCCTATCTGGATATAACCGTAGCCGGTTTCGGGGCGTGTAGGTTTAATTCCAAGTGTAAGAAGCGCGTCGTGCCCCTCAACAAATTCAAAACCCTTCCTGATAG
The DNA here is from genome assembly GCA_001701065.1 of Bacteroidales bacterium GP4. Taxonomy (GTDB): domain Bacteria; phylum Bacteroidota; class Bacteroidia; order Bacteroidales; family Muribaculaceae; genus Muribaculum. The sequence continues at coordinate 14,210 of DAAL01000227.1, read as the reverse complement.
AGTCAAGGAAATCCAGTTCACGGGTGATAAGATGGTCGCTCGGCGACACAATCATGGACGCTTCGGGATCCATGGCATGGATGTGCAAAGCCGCCCACGCTATGCACGGCGCAGTGTTGCGGCGCGCCGGCTCCAAAAGAATCTGTGAATCGTCAATATCGGGAAGCTGCTCCTTGACCAGCGGAGCGTACTGCTCATTGGTCACTATCACAACATTCTCTTTAGGGATAAGCGGCAAAATACGGTCGTAGCTCATCTGAAGCAACGAACGTCCTGTCCCGAAGAAGTCAATGAACTGCTTGGGGCGCGCTGAACGGCTATAGGGCCAGAAACGGCTACCTATACCGCCGCACATTATCACGCAATAACGGTGTTGATTTATCATAATTCTGTTTTTAGAGTTTCAGAGACTGCCTAAATCCGAGGAATCAGGCAATCTCTTATTTTTCTCCCTAAGTTAAGGATTTTATTTGGGTTGGAAAAGAAGAGGAGTGAATTCTACCAAATAATCACGCCAATTACGCCAAACATGACCGCCGTCGCTTTCGTGGTAGACGTATTTATAGCCTGCGCCATCAAGCATCTTGCGGTAAGCGGCATTGTTGCCGTACAAGAAATCGTCCTTGCCTATTCCTATCCAGTACAGTTCCGGACCATCGCCGGCAAACTGCGGCTCCAGTGCCTTTAGAATCTCGGCATCGGATTCGCCCGATTCCTGTCCGTTGCCGTTCCAGCGCACAGCACCGGAGAAAAGACCTACGTAGTCGAACATGTCGGGGTACATCATCGATATACGCCAAGAGTGACCGCCTCCCATGGAAAGTCCGGCTATGGCACGCGAGTTCTTTTCAGGAATCGTGCGGTAGTGGCTGTCGACATACTTAACGATGTCAGGGAACGCTTTTTCAATAGTGAGGGGTTCAGTGACCGACTTCATCATGTGGGGCATGTAGTGGAAACCTTCGGGAGTTTCACCGGGGGCAGCCACTTCGTTGCCGTTGCCGTTAGGCATCACCACAATCATGGGCTGAGCCTTGCCCTGCGCAATGAGATTGTCAAGAATCTGCGCAGCACGTCCGAGTTCGCTCCAAGCGTTCTCATCGCCGCCCATACCGTGGAGAAGATACAATACCGGATACCTCTTGTCGGAATCCTCATAACCGGCAGGGGTGTACACAGTCATGCGACGGTCCTTGCCGATAGAGGGAGAATTGTACCATACCTTGCTCAAATTGCCGTGGGGAACATCCTTTACGCTGAACAGGTCGGCATTGCCGCCGGGGATAATGAACACATTAGTGTAAGAAGCTATATCGCGAAGCATGTAAGGGTTGGCGGGATCCATAGCTCTCACGCCGTCCACATTGAGCCAGTAGCTGTACATCTCTGGGGCAAGCGCCGAGGTGGTGTAAGTCCACTTTCCATCGGCACCCTTAGTCATATTGTCGGGGATGTAAGGATTGTTGAGGAAATCTCCGAAAATCTTGATGCTCTTGGCATCGGGAGCGGTGACAGTGAAGGTTACTGACTGGTCATCGTTGATAACGGGTGATACATCGGGCACTTGATAGCCCAAAGCTTGTTGTGCGAATGCCGACATCCCTACGATAGCGGCAATTCCGAATAATGTGATACGTCTCATAGATTTATTGTGTTTTTTTAATGGGTTTGTACTTTTGATGTGGGAGGGAGGGCGGAATTACGTTCATCGACTTTCTCCACGACATTGCGCGCGAATTCCATGAACGCTTCACCGGTCACGGTGTCCTTATTAGCGATAGGCTCGCCGCTGTCGCCCGATTCACGTATATTCCCCACCAGAGGGATCTGCGCAAGAACAGGCACATTGAATTCTTCGGCAAGCTTCATGGCACCACCTTCATCAAATATATAATACTTCTCGTCGGGATGGGGAGCCGGAGTGAACCAAGCCATATTTTCCACGATTCCAAGCACTGGCACGCTCACTTTTTCGTCAGTGAACATGGCTATGCCTTTGCGGGCATCGGCAAGCGCAACCTCCTGAGGTGTGCTTACTATGACCACGCCGGTTATGGCAAGAGTCTGCACCAAGGTAAGATGAATGTCGCTTGTGCCGGGAGGCATGTCGATAAGGAAATAGTCGAGGTCGCCCCATGCGGCTTCCGATATCAGCTGGTTAAGCGCACGCGAAGCCATGGCACCGCGCCACAGCACCGGATTCTTCTTGTCGACAAGGAAACCGATGGAAAGCACCTTCACTCCGTAACGTTCAAGCGGCAGAATGAGGTCACGTCCGTCCACGTTCTCCATGTAGATAGGCTCGTCCTCAACTCCGAACATCTTCGGCACCGAGGGTCCGAAAATGTCAGCGTCGAGCAGCCCCACTTTGTAACCGAGACGTGCGAGAGCCACCGCAAGGTTACTTGCCACAGTGGATTTACCCACCCCTCCCTTGCCGGAGGAAATACCTATGATATTCTTCACTCCCGGCAGCGGATTTTCCGGTTTTGGGGGCGGTCCCTGCTGGCGGAATTTAGTGGCGATATTTCCTTTTATCTCCACTTCAGGAGAAATATAAGTATTTATAGCGGTTTCGGCAGCCTTCACCACCGATTTTACGAACGGATCAGTGGGCCGGTCGAAGATGAGCGAGAAGCTCACCTTGTTGCCGTTGATGCGGATGTCGTCCTCAACCATTCCAAGCTCGACAATATTCTTGCCGTTGCCGGGATAGCGTACATTGGCGAGTGCATCCTCTATTAGTTTTGGAAATAGTTTTATCATAATAAATAAGATGTTCTATCTATTTTTTAGGTAAAGTCTCAAGATATCCTCGCGAAAAACTGCGGTAAGTGTCAGGCTCGATCTCCACATCAGGCTCGGTGAGCTGAACGGCATGGTCAAGAAGCCACGACAGATACTTTATGGACAATCCACGGTCGAGCCATTGCTGCTCGTAGAAGGTGCGGATGTTAAGGATGTCCCATTCCTTGTAGTCGGGGTCGTGGTACAGGTCGGCTGTGTCGTCGACAAGAGGAATGTCATTGCACAACGCCATTTCACGGGTGTAAGTGTATAGAAAAGGGCTGTCGGTTTTCAAGTTTATCTTACCACCGTCGGCAAGCACCTGCTTGTACAGCCCGAGGAAACGGGTTCCGGTGAGGCGTTTGTTTACCTTCTTCATCTGCGGGTCAGGGAATGTGATCCATATTTCATTCACCTCGCCGGGAGCAAAGAAATGAGGGAGCAATTCGATGCTTGTGCGCAGAAACGCCGCGTTCCCGATATTGCGGTCACGCACCTGAGTCGCGCCGGTCCACATGCGCGCTCCTTTTATGTCAATGCCCACGAAATTCTTTTCAGGGAATCGCTCGGCAAGCCCTACGGTGTATTCGCCCTTTCCGCATCCAAGCTCAAGGACTATGGGATTGTCATTGTGAAAATACTCCTCACGCCACTTCCCTTTCATGGGGAATCCCTTTTCTTGAAGGACCCCGAATGGATATTGGAACACACAGTCCATGGTGGACATGTCATTGAATTTTTTCAGTTTGTTCTTTCCCATATTTAGAGATTGTCAGATAATTTCAATTTATGCAAAACACCGTCGTCAGTGGCTATCTCCACAAGATACACCTTCCGCGGCTGCGAGGCGAGGTTTATTTCGGTTGTTTCGGCTCGTGGCGTGCTGTTGTGCAACGAAAGTCCATAGACATCGTACACGCGCACCTGATTTATCGCGACCGGCGACACAATAACTAAATTACCGTCGCTCAATGTCACGCCAAGACCGTTTGCGGCAAGCTCCTGCTCGATTCCTGACGTGGCAATACTGAACTCACGCCATTGACCGGCAGTGTTGAAGTCGTCACGCAACGCATCGGGCACGTCGAGCACCACCCGTGAACGGTCCACTTCGCCCCACACACTGTCGCCCAGCTGAGGCACGGTGTATAACGCCTTTGCATCCAGCCGGCGCATGGCATGGAACCGCTCCATGGCACCTGTTCCTATGTAATTCAGATGTTCGGGAAGCACCACTTCCGCTGAATGTTTTGTTCCGGACAGAGAATAGTCGCCCATTGATTCCACATTGTCATGCAGCACTGCGGCAGCGTCGAGCGAGGAATCGCCCGCGAAAAGATAATCCTCCACCACTTCCACCTTCCATGGAAGGTTAAAGCCGGATAGCGATTCACAGCCCATCAATGCGCCGGTTCCGAGGTGACGAAGCGATTCAGGCAGATACAACTGTACAAAGCTTCCGCATTCAGCAAACGCCCAGTCAGCCACTGTGTCGAGAGCCGCCATCCCTGACAGGTCCAGCCGGGTCAACGCAGTGCCATAAAACGCTCTCTCCCCTATCGTCCGAATAGTCGAGGGCAATACCACTTCATTCAGGCGACAACAGCCTTTAAACACAGCCTCGGGCAATGACTCCACGCCGGAACCTATCACAACCTTAGTAAGATTGCGGCAGTCGGCAAAGGCATAACGTCCGATGGCGCGCACGCTCTCCGGAATCACAATTTCCGTCAGCGACGAGCCGGCAAACGCCCCTTCGCCTATCTCCTCGATGGAATCGCCGAGCACAACGACAGCGCAAGCATCGCCTACGAAGGCATAAGGAGCCACCGCACGCCCGGGAACACGAAGCACGGAATCCTGAGCATGGGCACCTGCGGCAATAGCCAAAGCCAATAATGCCAACCCTATGCGCCTCATATCAGAGGTGTTTAAAAGCAGTCAAGCACGTTGATGATACGCTCCACCACATAAAGCGCCTGAATTTCATTCATCGGCACATCCATGTCGTCGTAAGCCGAATTGGCGCTGCGGAGAATAACCTTGTCGGGATCCTCATGGCGGCGCACGTACTTAACTACACGTCGATTAGACATCACCACCACGTAAATCTGCCCCCACAGGATGTTTTCAGTGTCGCTTTGCGGCAAGAATGCCACATATCCGCCATTTACAATCTTAGGCATCATAGAGTCACCTTTGGCGCGCACCACCACCCATTCCGGGTTAAGATGCGGGAAATTGAGTGTGCCTATGACATATTCCTGCGAGAATGCACGGGACATCTCGGTACATCCGGCGGCGACATCAATGTCAAACACCGGGATGCCTCCTCCGGTATTGGTCAAGGCTGACGGAACCACTTCCAGCGCATGCATACCCTTCTCGTAAGGGATGCCTTTGCCCTCCTTGAGCCAATCCTTTGAAATGTTAAGATTTACTATGATTCGGTTCAGGAACGAATCATTCAGGGGAAGGCGACCGGCAAGATATTTTGACACATTGGATGCGTCAATGCCGAGTTTTTTAGCCAACCCCATCTGTGTGAGTCGATTAAGATACATTATGTGACGTATACGTCCTATAATACTTTGTGCGTTTGGTAAATTTTCCATGTTATTGAATGTTTACAATGCAAATGTAGGAAAATAATTGAAAATATGCAATAGCTACAGATTTTTTTTGCTACTCTAAGATAACAATAGTAACTTTGCCACGGATTTATAAATAATTTAAAAGTAATACTAAATATAATTATGTCCACCTATACTGAAGACCAGCGAAAAGTCACAACCCATCGCCTTTCCGAGATGAAGCAGAGAGGCGAAAAGATAGCCATGCTCACCGCCTACGATTATTCTATGGCAAAATTAATCGACGAAGCCGGCATGGATGTGATATTAGTGGGTGATTCCGCCTCCAATGTTATGGCGGGTAACA
>DAAL01000227.1:610-8394 GCA_001701065.1 Bacteroidales bacterium GP4 | reverse complement strand
TTCGGCTCCTATCAGGGCAACAGCCATGAGGCACTCGCCTCAGCAGTGAGGATGATGAAGGAAAGCCATGCCGAAGCCGTGAAGATGGAAGGCGGTTCCGAAATCAGAGAGTCGATAGAGAGAGTGCTGAGCGCAGGCATTCCTGTAATGGGACACCTCGGACTCACTCCGCAGTCGATCAACAAGTTCGGAACTTATGCCGTGAGAGCAAAAGAAAAAGAGGAGGCAAAGAAACTTATTGCCGACGCTAAACTGCTTGAAGAGATAGGGTGCTTCGCCATCGTGCTTGAAAAAATTCCGGCAAAACTCGCCGAACAGGTGTCGAAGGAACTGACCATTCCCACCATAGGCATCGGCGCAGGCGGCGGCACTGACGGTCAGGTGCTCGTGATGCACGACATGCTCGGAATCAACAAGGATTTCTCTCCGCGCTTCCTCCGCCGTTACGCTGACCTCGCCACCATCATCAATGAAGCGGTGGGACACTACATCGAGGATGTAAAGACCCGCGATTTCCCCAACGAAAAAGAACAGTATTAATAGTATAAAATCTATGAAATCAATCAAATTATTTCTTGCAGCCGGAATGATGTGCGGCATCGCACTTGGCGCATCGGCACAAGAACATCTGAAAAGCCTGAATCCGGCGTATTTCGACAAATCGATACCCGCCGGCACTGACTTCTACCATCATGTGAACAAAGGATGGCAGGAAGCTCACCCGTTGACCGACGAGTTTGCCCGTTACGGTCAGTTCAACATCCTCAACGATTCAGCCGAAGCCCACGTGAAGGAACTCGTGCTCAACCTCGGCGCATCCAATCCGCAGCCGGGCAGCGTGGCTTACAAAGTGTGGACCATCTATAGCCAGGCTATGGACTCTACCCGCCGTAACGCCGAAGGCGCAAAGCCTATCCTCGCTGACCTCAAGAAAATCGAGACAACACCGTCCGACAAGATGGAGGACCTCTTCTTGTGGATGCAGACTTACTATGCCAGCCCGTTCTTCGGAGCCGGACCTATGGAGGACCTTGCCAACAGCAACCAGTATGCAATGTACGTGAGCGGCGGCGGTATGGGACTCGGTGACCGCGACTACTATCTTGAAAACGACAAGCGCAACAAGGATGTGCGTGAAGCTTACCAGAAGCTTATCGTAAAGCAGATGCAGAACGCCGGCTACTCCAAGAAGGACGCTAACCGCATCATGAAGAATGTGATGAAAATAGAGACTGCCCTCGCTGACTCGGCATGGACACGCGAACAGAGCCGCAACATCCCCGCTATGTACAACGTGCGTTCCATCGACCAGCTTAAGCAGAATTATCCCAATGTCAACTGGGACCGCTTCTTCATTGAGACAATGGACATAGCCACTCCTCCCTCGGTGATTGTGACCGAACCAAGCTCAATAGCACAGGCAAATAACCTCATGGGTTCTCTCACCGAGCGTGAAATCAAGGACTACTACCTGTGGAAATACGTAAGCCAGGCAGCAAGCGCGCTTAGCGACAAATTCACCGACACTTCATTTGAATTCAACAAAGTAGTGAGCGGCGTGCAGCAGCAGCGTCCCCGCTGGAAACGTGCTCTCGGAGCCACCGAAGGCGCCATGGGCGAAGCTGTGGGCGAACTCTATGTTGAAAAATACTTCCCCGAATCGTCAAAGCAATACATGATTCAGCTTGTGGAGAACCTTCGCACAGCACTCGGCAAGCACATCATCAATCTGCCGTGGATGAGCGACGACACAAAACTCAACGCCATCAAGAAGCTTAACGCGTTCACCGTGAAGATAGGTTATCCCGACAAGTGGAAGGACTACACCACCCTCAACATCGACCCCAAGCTCTCTTACTACGAGAACATGCACAATGTGTCCATGTGGCACCAGAAAGAAGAGCTTGCCAAGTGGGGCAAACCGGTTGACAAGACCGAATGGGGCATGACTCCCCAAACCGTAAACGCCTATTACAATCCGCTCGCCAATGAGATTGTGTTCCCTGCAGGTATACTTCAGGCTCCGTTCTTCGACCCCGAAGCAAGCGATGCCGAGAACTACGGAGGTATAGGCGTGGTGATAGGTCACGAAATGACCCACGGATTTGACGACCAGGGAAGAAACTTCGACGCTGAAGGCAACATGACTGACTGGTGGACTCCTGAGGATGCCGAAGCATTTGCCAAACTCACTTCAGGACTCATCGCGCAGTTCGACGAAGTGGAAGTGCTCCCCGGCGTACACGCCAACGGACAGTACACTCTCGGTGAAAACATTGCCGACCAAGGCGGTCTACGCGTGGCACGCACTGCATTCCTCGACTCACAGAAGAAGAAAGGCGTTGACATCAACTCCGACTCAGCTCTTATCGACGGAATCCATCCCATGCAGGTGTATTACCTCAACTATGCCAACATCTGGGCAGGCAACATCCGTGACGAGGAGATTCGCTCTCTCACAACAGGCGATGTTCACTCTCTCGGCGAAAATCGTGTGAACGTGACTCTGCGCAACATCACTCCGTTCTTTGAAGCTTTCGGCATCAAGGAAGGCGACAAGATGTACCGCCCCGCTGAAGAACAGGTCATCATCTGGTAAAGTTACCGATATTATAAGTCTATTGTAAGGGTTGCCGCATTGATTGCGGCAACCCTGCTTTTTATCTCAAAAAGTATAATTAACGTTCTGTGTTACACCATCAAAGACATTTGTTACAAATTATTGCATTCATCAGCGCCAAACCATACTACATTTGCAATACTTTTCTATTAACAACCTAATATTTTTTTTACAATGGGAAAAAATTATTATTTAAATCTGATTCTAATCAGTATGCTATCTAACTCCATAATTAGTTGCGATAGCCAAGGTTTTCTTAATGATGAATCGTTAACTGATACGATTTCATTGTCAGACCAATCTAAGAAATGGCATCCTGAAATGGGATATGGATTAGTAGATGCATATGCTGCTGTCACAGAAGTAAAAAATAGACTTACAAATAACCATTATTCAATTTAACATGAAATCTTACATATATAACGCATTAGTTTTTTGTTGTTTTGCAGTCCTTTCACTATCAAGTTGCAGTGACCACAGCTATATTAAGGTAGGTACTGTTTACAATTATCCGGAATGGCAGGCTCAAAAATTTGATTTCGAGGGATGCCGGATTATCCACAACAAAAAAGAATACAAACATATCACGGACACACCTTTACCTGATGGATGGGACATTGACTTCGACAACAATGTTCTGGCACTTGTGAGAGGAGTGAGTCATTACGGAATCCATGAGATAGAGGTGGAAGAAGCCTTAACCTCCGATACCGGCTACCACATAAAAGTGTTGGTAGAACAAACTTTTGTTAATCCAGTAATTCCGTGGGCAGTAGCGATAGTGATGAAAAAAGCCCCAAAAGAAGAAATCCATTTTGATGTCAAATACAGTAGCGAAGACAATGAGCCGCATGGATATTGATGCTTTGAGTAAAAGACAATCATCAGAAAACATATATATCAGTTTTAATAAAAAAGAGCCTCCGCAGAGGCTCTTTTTTATTATTTAACATCACTTTTCATGCATTAACTCGTGGTTTTATGTAGATATTTCCGTATTTTTGCTATTTATTAGAAATCGTCTAAAAAACTATCGACAAAAACTCCGCTTATGGCTGACATGGAAGAACGCCTGATTGACAACAACGGCTCCGACAAATGGACCGAGATTACACTCCTCCCCGAATGGGAAGAAGAGTATTATCTTGTCTATACCGCTAAAAAATACGGTAAATGGGTTATGCTGAAAGCCCTGAAGCCGGAGTATGCGTCCTTACCTGAATATCAAGAGATGTTAGAGAAGGAATTTGAGGTACGCTACAATCTTGCTCATCCCCATATAGTGATGATAAACGACATCGAGGACGTAGAGCCGCTTGGACGATGCATAATAACCGATGACGTGTACGGCGATTCGCTGCAGAAGCTTATCAGGGAAAACCGGGTAACGCCCGACATTATCGAGAAACTTGAACACGACCTTGTGGATGCGATAGACTACATCCAATCCAACCATATCGCGCATCATCCCATAAGCCCGAAAAATATCATATTCACCGAGAATGTGGGCAACCTGAAACTAATAGATGTGGGTTTCGACCAGTTGATGCACATCGAGCCGGCTGATGTACAGGAAGACATAGCCAACTACGGGAAAGTGCTTGAAGAAGCACTAAAGCATGTGGACGGGAAATACCCTCATCTGCACAAAGTGGCGCAGCGGTGCCAGGACCCGAACCCGCAAAAGCGGTATCATGATGTCCAGGACCTGCATCTTGCGCTTGAAAAACGTTCATCCAACCAACTGTATATTCTTATCATTATATTTTTATCACTGATGGTGCTGTTACTTGCCTGGCTAAACTATCAGAAGTCCTATACACCTATAATCAACCAGGACCGGGCACAACTGGAAGTAACCGCTCACGACTTTCAACCCTTTATCTATTCTTACATAAACAGATAGACTATGGCAATCGAAATTAAAGAAATACAACCTGTAGCATCCGAACTGAAAAAATACATAAAATTCGGAATTGACCTATACAAAGGCAACGACTGTTACGTGCCGCCGTTGGTTATCGACGAGATAGCCACCTTGACTCCCGGAAAGAATCCGGCTTTCGACTTCTGTAAAGCTAAATCATGGATGGCTTACCGTGACGGCGTTCCGGTGGGAAGAATCACCGGAATAGTCAACAATGTTGTGAACGAACGCACGGGAAAGAAAGATTTACGATTCGGATTTGTGGATTTTATCGACGATGAAGAAGTAGTCGACGCTCTATTCAACACCCTTGCGCAGTGGGGACGCGAACAAGGATTGACCCACATGGTGGGACCGATGGGATTCACCGACATGGACCACGAAGGATTCCTGACATTCGGCTACGACGAACTCGGCACCATGGCGACTCTCTACAACTATCCCTATTACATCGACCACATAAAGCGTCTCGGATTCACCGAGGATGCCGAATGGCTTGAGTTCAGAATGACAGTACCCGACAAGGTTCCTGACCAGCTGGCACGTGTGGGCGAAATAGTGAAGCGCAAATACAAACTGAGAAACATCAAGTACACGAGCGCAAAGAAAATCAAAGAAGAGTACGGCGTGGCGCTTTTTGAGCTTGTGAACGAAGCTTACGACAAGCTTTATGGCTATTCACCCCTGTCAAAACGCCAGATTGACTACTATATCAATATCTATCTGCCCATCCTTAGACTTGAGAACGTGAGCATAATAGTCGACGAGAACGACAAGCTCGTGGGTGTGGGAATATCCATTCCCTCATTCTCACGCGCATTGCAGAAGTCCAAAGGCAAGTTCTTCCCCTTCGGATGGTATCACCTGCTCAAAGCATTGAAAGGGCATAATGACATTGTGGATCTGCTGCTTGTGGCTGTGGCTCCGGAATACCAGAGCAAAGGAGTGAACGCACTGCTGTTCACTGACCTGCTTCCGGTGTATATCAAAAACAAGTACAAGTATGCCGAGAGCAATCCCGAGCTTGCTGACAACGAACACGTCCAGCAGCAATGGAAGTTCGAAGCAGCCATTTGAGTTGGGCTGTNNTCGCCGCCGCGCAGCGTTCCGCCGAGAAATTCCCGAGGGCAATCTAAACGCTAAGGCAGAAGGAAAACAATAACCACTGCCATAACCGCACTTAGCAATACATTTTTAAGTTCTTTCTTAAGCATGGGGCATATTTGATTTTTCAAGTTATGATTACAACACTTCTGAAACCATATTTTGTTCATCGGGCTCGAAAAACCAACTCCTGCTCTCCGCTTGACACCCAGACAGCCCAACTCAAATGGCTGCTTCATAAAGGCACAGCCACAAAAATGGGCACGAAATACGACTTCTGGTCGCTTAACAACTACACGAAATTCGCCCAGGCGGTACCGGTATCGCAGTATCAGGACATCCGCTCCTATGTGATGAGGATGATTGAAGGCGAAAAGGACCTGTTGTGGCCCGGAAGGACTACTCATTTCGCCCAGTCGTCAGGCACTTCCGACGGTAAGAGCAAATACATTCCCGTAACCGGCGATTCTTTCCGGCTGAACCACTACAAAGGTGCATCAGACGTAGTCGCGCACTATCTCAACCTGTACCCCCGCAGTAAAGTGTTCGACGGAAAAGCATTTATCCTCGGAGGAAGCTTTGCCAATGAGCTTAAGCTGCCCAAAGGAGTGGTAGTGGGCGACCTCTCAGCCAATCTTATCGACAACATCAATCCGCTTGCCAATGCAGTGCGCATTCCGAGCAAGCAGGTGGCTCTGATGGAGGACTGGAACAAGAAGCTTCCGGCTCTCGTGGATGCCGCCGTCAACGAAAACATAACCAACATATCGGGCGTGCCGTCATGGTTTCTCACTGTGCTCCGCGAGGTAATCAAGAAAGCCGGCGCAATGACCATACATGACGTTTGGCCTAACCTTGAAGTGTTCTTCCACGGCGGAATATCATTTGAACCGTATGTCGACCAGTACCGCGCCATCACTGACACATCGAAGATGCGTTACCTCGAAAGCTACAATGCCTCCGAGGGATTCTTTGCAGTGCAGAACGCCATCGATGACCATGGGCTGATGATGCTCCTCGACAACGGTATCTTCTTTGAATTCGTGCCGCTCGATCAGATCGACGACCCCCACCCTGACTCCCTCCCGGCGTGGAAAGTCAAGGAAGGTGAAATATATGCGCTCGTCATCACCGCCTGCAACGGCCTTTGGCGATACATGATAGGCGACACCGTGAGGATTGAATCAATGCGCCCGCTGAAAATCACCATCGCCGGACGCACCCGCCATTACATCAACGCATTCGGCGAAGAACTGATGGTGTATAACGCCGAGGAGGCGCTGTCCAAGACATGCCATGAACTGGGCTGTTCGATGCTTAATTTCACCGCCGCGCCGGTGTTCACCACCGACCATAGCCGCGGACGGCACGAATGGCTGATAGAATTTGACGTTCCGCCTGTCTCCTTGGACCGGTTTGCCGAACTTCTCGACATCAACCTTCAACATGAGAATTCCGACTATCAGGCGAAACGCGCCGGCAACATATTCCTCGACCCGCTGACAGTTGTGACAGCACGTAAAGGTTTGTTCAACGACTGGCTACAGTCCACAGGAAAGCTGGGTGGACAACGCAAAGTGCCGCGCCTTGCCAACGACCGCCACATCATCACCCCCCTACTCGAACTTAACAGGGACACTCAGCCATCATAATAAAAATCCTCCATTGCCATCCTTATGACGGATAACAATGGAGGTGTAAACGTTCAGTTTGTCGCAACGTGCCTATCGGCGGTCGGTGACTTCCTGACGGAGCCATTTTTCAAGCTCACCGGTCCATTGACGTTTGTACAGGAAGCCGTCGCCGTAGCCCCAGCCATGTCCTCCGGTAGGATAGATATGCAATGCCACCGGCACTTTGTTTGCCACAAGGGCATTATAATAGTTGATAGAATTGGCTATAGGCACAACAGTGTCATCGGACGAAGCCATGATGAATGCCTGAGGAGTCTCGGCGTTCACTTGAAGCTCGTTGCTGAATTTATCCTGCAGTTCCTTTGACGGATTTACACCAAGCAGATTCTCGCGTGACCCCATGTGGGTGTAGGTAGGATCCATTGTGATTACCGGATAGAACAATACCTGGAAGTCAGGACGCGATTCTGCGCTTGAATAGTGGGTGGCGGCTGTCGAG
>DAAL01000227.1:283-603 GCA_001701065.1 Bacteroidales bacterium GP4 | reverse complement strand
CCGCCTGCCGATGCCCCCATTATACCTACCTTGGACAGATTCACGCCCCACTCGTCGGCATGGGCGCGCATGAGCCTGATAGCCTCTTCCACGTCAGCCAACGGCACTTTGCTGTCCCGCTGGGGAAGACGGTATTTCACCACGGCATAAGTCACACCCTGACCGTTGAACCACTCAGCCATGTCGTGTCCTTCATGACCTGTAGCTTCCCAGCCGTAGCCTCCTCCAGGGCACATGATTATAGCAGTGCCATTAGGACGCGCGGGAACATACACCGTCAGAGCGGGGTTCTTGTTGAAATCATTGTCACGGATGAGGGC
>DAAL01000227.1:0-224 GCA_001701065.1 Bacteroidales bacterium GP4 | reverse complement strand
GAAGCCATTACGGCTGCGCATAGCATGGCACCGAAAAGTACTTTTTTCATTAGATGGAAATGTGTTAAAACGTCGAAGCCCATACACATCAGCGATGGGCTTCAACTCGGTTATAGGTTAAGTTACATTTTATCGACTTCAAGATCGCCGTTAAGCACTTCATGCCACGGCAAGCCCTGCTCGGCGAGAACAGCCAGGAACGGATCGGGATCAAACTCCTCTAC
>DAAL01000027.1 GCA_001701065.1 Bacteroidales bacterium GP4 | reverse complement strand
TATTTATATCGAACTCACGTTAATATAAAATCGCTTCATGTTAAACAAGTTGCGCACTGACATTCCCATCTTCGGATATGAAGATTTAAGGTCAGCGGACAACCGTCTGATTACATTCTCTCCCTCAGAAGCCGCCGACATTAAGAGCGTCATGCAGTATTACGGTGAAACCACCGAACAACAGAAAGCTGTCGGCTCATGGCTCTGTGACTATGCGGAATACCGACAGCCCTTTGATGAAATCAAACATCGCTATACACTCATGGAGGTTGGCGATGTCGCAGATGGTCGGTATGACTGGAAACTTGATAGAGGGCGAGGAGGAATAAGTATTCGTTAGATAGTTTGAAATTTAATTAGTAATTCTGTCCCAGTCAAGCCAACTAAGATATGCTTCTCTGCCTAAGTGTTTTTGAGCATCACCACAATGATGAAATCTATCCGGCTTCGGATGCCAAGACAAATCCTCTTGATAAATACTTGATGGGTCTATATTTCCAATAATAGGTAAATGGGCAACATTTCGAGTAGTGTAAATATGAACTAATAGTTCTTCTTTAGAAAATTCAGGTGTATTTTTCAATTGATAACGTCTCGTATATCTCATAGGATAAATTCGGGATAAATCAACATCTTTCATGGTTACTTCAAAGTCATATATCAGTGGAGTAATTGCAATATGACACATTGGGTATGACCATTTATTCGGAGACAATTCTAATTCCTTCCCATCGTCAAGCACTACCGCTATGCCATAAAAACCATCTTCGGGATTTGTCCTAATAATATCTCCTTTTTTGAATAAACTAATTTTATTTCTTGTCATAACAAAATCAATTCAAAATCCGCAAATTTCAATTATTAATAATCGTTTATCGGTCAGTTTCATCGCTTACCTCCTTTCCGCCAAAGGTAAATAAATAGTACAATGATTAATATTATATCAAGCACGGATAGAATATTGTATGACCAAAAATGCTCTCTCATATTATAGATGCTATCAAAGAACAAATCTTGCGGAACCTCTGCGCAATACGTTCCTGCCAATTCTGTCACAAACAGATAATCCGTTAATGCCCAAACGTGAGCAATAATCAGGACTGAGATTATTACAACACCTCCTATTTTATGCCACTTAGTCATAATCGTAACGCTAAAAACTAAAATGGATATATTAAAGTGTCTTGTTCCCACTGTTCAAGTGTCGCTTTTGCGGTAAGGGAATGGATATCCTCTCTTTGTGAAATCTCTTTGAGAACAGGAACAGCGATTTTGGGAGATGTCGGCAGCAAGCCATAAGCGGCAAACATTCTTACGCCTACATTAGAATCAGACAACAATGCTTCCAATTCATTCATTTTTCCTAATTCCTTGAGATATTTGAGAATATGAATAACCCGGTCAAAGGCGTTGTTGCTTTTTTATAATCGCCACACTCCGTTGCAGCAACTTGAGCAGCCGCAGCCATACGAAATGTGGTTAATGCTTTGCAAGTGTCATCAAACTGTTCCATATGAAACTATTATCTATAATCGATATTCGATGTGACAAATGTCCCATTAGTACATGAAAGTTCAAAACGAGATTATTGTCTGTGCCGCAAAAGTAATAAAATTCTCGCTAAAACCATTACGTTACTATGCGTAAAGTGCTTGAACTGAACGAAAAAAATGAAATCTTATCCCTTTATAGCGTGCTTCTGCTGTTCCTGCCCATTTCCTCGCTTTTCCCTTATGTTTTGGCTACTATTTAACGTAGTTTGTACCTCGCTTGGGTCTTGAATCGGATATAGCGTTGATTTTCAGCAGTGGTAAGCAATTCCTTGACAAGTTCTTTGCGATTTAGACCTCATAGTCATTTGTATTGTTACATTGCGAAGAATAACATTTAACAGAATCTCAATGAAGGAAGGTCTTTATATTTTAGTAATCAACGCGCTCTATTTTGAATATGACAGGGCGGGTGCCGTCGTTACAGCATGTAATCATCGTATTCTCGTTACGCATCCAGCCCTTCATTATCGAACCACCTTGCAGACCTGTGTAGATATAACGGGATATGTCATCCCAAGCCTCTGAGCAAAATGGCTTTTTCGGTCCTCCTGCTATCTCATCAGGGTTGCCGTCTGTCTTGACAAGTGTATTCAGACCACAATGCCAGTAGTCATCTCGCTCATCATCGCGGTGGAAAATAAACTCGTCTCCTTTGTTATATACGGGGCATTTACCGGAACAGGGATTGGCGCAATACTGCTGCTGATATTCAGGATATAGCTTGGTGTCGAGCACCGTTACTTTCACTTTATATTTCATAATGCTGTTATTATTTCCAATATTGACTGCAAAGGTAATAATAATATCCCGAATATCAGCCTTCTAACGCTAAAATATCCAACCGCACGTATGTTTATAGCTATATATTAATGGTGTTGTTCTGGTTTAGACCTATTGTTATCATAAAATATAAAAATACTTATTAGATATTAATATATAGTTAAATCTTTTACCCAAAACACACGCCTTTTCTAATCCATTCACTCCCTCAAAGCAACTTTTTAACGCCTTATTAGTTTAGCGTCAATATTTCTTTTTATATAATTCATGCCCATATGTTTATATGGGTGCAAAGATAAGATAATTAATTGATTGTACAATGGAAATGTTGAAAGTAGGGGGATAAAATTGCGGTTTTGTGTAAAAAGTAGGGGGATAAGTAATTTTGGGAATGTGGGAATGATTTGTTAGACCTGGTAATCTCATCGGATTGTGATGGATTTGTAACATTAACTATTGTTAATCAAACTTTAAGTGTCACATGTTCGTTTACTTATCAAACGGTGAAAGAACTCCGATGAGATAGAAATCTCCAATGATGCGGATGAAATCGACGCGTGTCGTAGTTCGGTGAAAATGAATAAATCGCCCCTGCAGGTCAAACACACGCTGCAGAGGCGATTTAAGGTTTCTAAGAGGTTTATTGCCTCTCTTTCAGGTAGTCCACCAACTGCGGGTCATTGAAATGAGGAATATCTTCTGTCGACATGTTTCCGGCGTTGTCTATAAAGTAGTAGGACGGAAAGCCGGGGAGGTTCAAGGTGCCCATTATCCTGTTCGACATATCTTCGTCAGGTATGAAAATGTGTATGACATTGTGAATATTAGGTGCAAGCTTCGACCACGATTCCATATCCGATTTCAGCCAGATTACCGCAAAAACAATGTCAGAGTCTTTGAAGTAACTTCGCACATCTTCACTGCCTGAGAGTGACGCACGGCAGGGACCGCACCATGTCGCGCTCACATCCATATAGATAGGGCGTGACGGAAACCGCTCTTTTAGCCATTCGATGGGGTTGACATTGTCAATGTCGCTGATTGTGTCATTTTCCATTACAAGTATGCGGCTGGTTTTAAGCGCGGATAAATCCACCGCTTTTATAGAATCGGAATATAGCCTATCGTAGTAGCTTGGGTTAAAAAAGTCATTTCTGGAAGGTTTCTTTTCTCCAATTGCGTACATTAGATCGCGTATTAATGATTTTGGCATCTTGTCCACATAATCCGGGTCATTGTGTATCAAAGCGGCAAGATGATATGGAAAAATCATAACCTTGACATTTCGTTCATTAAGTATATCAAATAGCGAATCGGTAAAAAAGGCTTTTTGCTCTTCAATGCCATTGCCCCTGAAGCCTATTGCCTGGTTTGCGATGCTGAAAATATTGTCAAGATAAAGCAGCTCCGCAGTCTCAGGCTGTAAGGATTTTTCTTTGACGTACTCGTTGACAACAGCTTGGGTGCGTGCAACCTCGCTTTTGAACTTAGGCATATAGGCTGATAGAGAATCTGTATCCGCCGGCAGAGTCAAGTCGTAATAGATCGGGGATAAATCGTAGTATGCATGGGAATATTCTTCATTGAGTTGGGAACGATCCCCGGTAAGATGAAATTCAACAGGTGATTTGGACGCGTCGATGTCGACAAAAATAGAGTCGCCCGGTTCGGCGTAAGCGTTAATGAACATTGACCGGTTGTAATTGATGGTAAATGTATGACCATAATAAAAAGGTATGCTTGCCTCAAATCTTCCCGTAGAATCAATTTCAGCAAAACATCGCTTACTTTTATCGCTAATATCACATTCGTTGATTATAAGTGTTCGGGGAGTTTCCGCTGTGACGTTATGAATCACACCCGATACTTTGATTGACTGTGCGGGATGCGGCACGGCGAAAGCCGAAAATAACGCGACGAATGACAATAATGTCAGAACTATTCTATACATATTAATGAGTGATATGATGATTTCAACGACAAAGATAGTGTTTTTTTTTTATTGTAGTGGCGAAATAGTGATTTAAATGGAATCCAAAATAAAAAGAGACCGGGAATGAAAGTAAGTTTTCATCCCCGGTCGTTTAATCCTTCAATTAGGAAATAGCTCTGAGTTAGTTAAGGGTGATAGTTGCGATGGACATAGCCGGCAGTGTCACCTTAAGCATACCCTTGCTTATCTTAGCACCGTCAAATTTCTTGATTGTTACCTTGTTGGGATTGTCAAAGTCGTTATAGTCACGTGCATCCTTTGAAGTGAGGATGTCAGCGTTGAGCACTTTCGATGCTTTGATTTTGTTGAGAGGTATTTCCACTTCACAAGGATTTTTGAGGTCAGTGTTGGTGAGCGATACTGTCACTTTGCCGTCCTTGGTTGAAGCGGTTGCGCTGATGTTGGGCAATAAACGGTTGTCGCCTACCTGACGGTAAGTGGAATTGGTGGTCAACGGGATAAGCTGTGCGTCCTGATGAGGAGTGTACATCTGGAACACATAGTAGGTGGGAGTAAGCACCATCTTGTCATCCTTGGTGAGCACCATTGACTGCAGCACATTGGCTATCTGGGCGATGTTGGTCATCTTCACACGGTCCGAGAAGTTGTGGAATGTGTTGAGTGAAAGAGCTGCCACCATTGCGTCACGCATTGTGTTCTGCTGATAGAGGTGACCGGGCACGGTTCCGGGTTCTTCGTTCCACCATGTTCCCCATTCGTCAACGAGCAATCCCACACGCTTTTTCGGGTCGAAGCGGTCCATGATGTCGGCGTGTTTACGTATTACGTCGCCCACTTCAAGACATTTTCCGAGAGTCCAGTAGTAGCTGCTGTCGGAGAATTGGGTTGCTGAAGTGTGGTCGGTCCATCCGGGAGTAGTATAATAATGTAGTGATATACCGTCCATGTTGCTGCCTGCCTTTTCCATCAGCACTTCGGTCCAGTTGTAGTCGTAGTCGCTTGCGCCTGATGCTATTTTGTAAAGGCGGTTGCCGTTGAAGTTGCGGCAGTAAGTTTGATAACGGCGATACACGTCGGCATAATATTCGGGAGTGAAGCTTCCGCCGCATCCCCAGCTTTCGTTGCCTACTCCGAGGTATTTGAGCTTCCAAGGTTTCTCTCTGCCGTTTTCTTTACGTTTTTTAGCCATAGGACCGTCCTCGGCGGTGATATATTCCACCCATTTTGCGAGTTCCTCAACGGTTCCGCTGCCCACATTGCCGCTTAGGTAAGGCTCTATGCCGAGCATTTCGCACAGATTGAAGAATTCGTGGGTACCGAAGCTGTTGTCTTCAATTGTGCCGCCCCAGTTGTTGTTGACCATGCGGGGACGGTCAGCTTTCGGACCTATGCCGTCCACCCAGTGGTATTCGTCGGCGAAGCAGCCGCCCGGCCAGCGGAGAACAGGCACTTTAAGGTCACGGAGTGCTTGAAGCACATCGTTACGGTAGCCGTTGGTGTTGGGAATAGGTGAATCCTCGCCTACCCAGATACCGCCGTAGATACAGGTTCCGAGGTGTTCGGCAAACTGACCGTAAATCTCCTTGTTGATTGTAGGAGCATCATCGTTAGGATTAAGAGTCACAGTTACTGACTCCACAGCCGAAGCGTTTAACGCTAATGCCCCGGCTACGAGTGCTAATGCACAGGGTTTGGTTAAGCTCATTTTTAGAGTGTTTAAGGTTAATAAAGAATGATTAATGCAAATTTAATAAAAGTTTTTGTTTAATGAAAATATAATGTGTAATTTTTACACTTAATTAATGGCTTGTTGCCGTAAAGGTGTTCTGCCGCCGATTAATCTATAGCGTGTCTATATGCATTCACGCAGTATCTATTGATTTGTGGATTGGCATACGCTAAATTTGCCATGAAATTTTTAAAATTGACCTATATGAATCTATTGAAAAATTATGTGCTTATTTTAGGAGTCGGGCTTTTGGGCATGATGTCCTGTAGTGACAAAGACTCTTTGGAAGAAATTGATGACAGCCGGCTGCCTGCTATCGAGGAAGGGTGCATTGACATTACCGGTGGATACAATGTTATAATGGTGGATGTGGATAAGATAAACTCTTTCCGCCATAAACTTGGTACCCGCAGAAACATAAAACTTACGGTAACGGATGATCTGCCGTTTACTTTTCACGTAGAGACGGCTCCTGACACTACTCGGTATATTGTAATTAAACCTAAAGAGAACGGTGCATCACGTAGTGAAGAACCGTTGTTCAAGGTGGTGGACTTGAATGTGGCTCTTGCCGATGGAAGCGCAAGCAAAGATGTAAAAATGGTGCTCCATAAATCCGTGTCAGGAACACAAAACGTGTCGTCCTACGCTTACAATATAGGTAAAGGGACAAAAGAGTGGGCGGATCTCGGTAACGTAACTTTTGAAGTGCTTGACTTCGATAAAATCCAGCGGTATCTCTCGGTGAATCCGGTACAGGACTTCATCAAGTTTGAATGTGGCGGAGAGCGTTATTCCGAGACTATGGAACGGATGTCGGTGAAAGTGGGGCTTTCAGGATTGGGGAAAGTTACTCAGGGAACAAAAACATTGTTTTCCCTCACAGGAGGTGCGACTTTCTCTCAGGACGAATATACCCATAATATATCCAACTACGAAGTGTATTTGGGATATTACGGTAAAGTGATGGCTGAAGTGAAACTTGATCCCACCGAAATACTGTCAAGAAAGTTGAACGGCACTCTTTATGCGCTGCTTGATTCGGCGGCATGTGATATTCTTAATAACCCCGGAACTCCGGGTTATAAGTTGTTCCCTAACGATTCGGCGGGTATTTTCCGGCTTTTGGACCATTTCGGTACGGATGTGATTACTCAGGCTTCGTTCGGAGGAAATTATATTTATATGTATGGACGTAAAGAAAATGCCTATGAACATTCGATAGGGCATGATGCGAGTGCTTATGCCAACATGAAATTCCCGAAAAATAATCAAACAGGTAAGACTTGGCTAAGTTATTATCAATCCACCATGTCCACTCCTTATCTAAATCTTGAAGGAAGTGGATCGGATTATTCAGCGGAGTATGAAAGAGCATCTAAAGCCTGGGCATTTACCAAGGGCACAGGTGGCGATGCCGTAATGGACATAGAGACATGGGATAGAAATTTCTCAACCGAGAGTCCTGAAAAATGGGTGATAGTAAGTTATACCACAAAGGATAGCGAGGGAAAAGGCAATTTGCTTCAATTGTCCGAATTTGTGACTGATGAGGCGCGTCTTAACTCTATCAAGAAGTATCTTACTGATTATAACAGTTCTAAAGTCAAGGAAATGAAAGAGGACTCGTTGGTTATCGCTGATTTTATGATGAAAACCGGCAAGGAGCGCGATGTGAAGAAACATAAACCTGCCGATGACCCGAAATCATTTATAGGTACCGGTCCTGACGGCAAGGAGTATGTCTATTATCCGTTGATGGCAAATGACAATGCGCCTGATTTTGCCGGATATGCATTTGAGACAGGTCCTGAAACTGATGACTTTGCTGTCGCCACAGGTGACAAAGCCCATTATTGGTATTATGCTTTGGGTTATAATTCGGAGTGTAACGGAATCACTGAGATAAGGTTTGATAATAAGGAATTCTCCGGCTGGACTCGAAGGGGAAATCATGCCGATTCCGGAGTTACCGGAGCATTGGACAATAATTATGTGATGGTGCGGTGTGGCGACTCAAACACTCGATATGCCGATAAAATCAAAGCGGTGTGCTTGACGCGTTCGCTCAATTACGAAGGAACCAACGGTGCGGAGCGCATCATGGCTTCAACCGGCGGTGCGCAATGGAAACTTCCGTTCCAGTCGTCATCGACTAAAAAAGAATTTAAGGATTATTGGGACAAAGTGGAGCTTTATACTCCGGAAGTACAGTTCTACATAGGTGGCTTGTCAGTTAAAAACGCATTTTTTGTAGGCTATAGTAAGAAACCTATAGGAGCAGGTGGGCTGAATTTCGGCGACTTGCAGAAATCAGGAAAGATTATCCATCCTAAAAAATGGGGCGAATAACCCGTGGAATAACTAAGAAACTCTATATTAGCGGAAATAAACAAGCCGATGCATCCATTGACNNACTGATGCATCGGCTTCCTTATTGTTTATAGTGATGCAATGAAATCGTTGAGTTCCACTTCCTTGGGCAGGTTGAACAGAGTGCGCAGGCGGTAACGGGCTTTTGCCACGCTTTCCCGCTTTATGCCAAGCGCAAGCGATATTTCCTCATTGGACTTGTGGAGTCGTATCATCATGCATATTATCTCGTTTCCGCTTGATATTTCGGGGAAATTGGTTCGGATTTTCTCTATGAATCCGGGATGGATGACGTTAAACAGCTGGCGAAAATGCTGTTCATCATTTTTCGTAAGGAGGGTCATCGTGAGAATATGCTCTTCTTCCTGCTGTGGTTGTTCCGACTCCGGAACTATGTTCTGCTGGACGATAGAATTCAATTCCTCGATGTGCTTATTGAGTGTGATTCGGTCATCAATTAGCTGTTGTAACGCCACTTGTTTTTCTTCCAACAATTGTCGTTGACGACGGTAACGGCGGATGAAATAGCTGGCTATTGAGGCGATTATAATCACAATAAGGATTGAACTGTATATGAGCCGTTCACGTGCGCGAGCCACTCTCATTTCAAGTAGCTTTTTCTCATTATTTATAAGAGAGGTACGGTAGTGGAAATCAGCTCCGAGAAGGGCATTGTCCCTGAGATTTTTTCTGTAGATTTTAGTGAGACGTTGCGACTCCTCATATAATTTTCTGTCTTCGGGCGACAATTGGGTTTCTATTAGGCTTTTAGTGAAGAACCTTAACGAGAATTCGAGGTTCTCGTCCCCTTGTGTGCGTTCATTTGGCAGAGCCGCCCTCATCATTTCAAGTCCTTTCCGGGGATTTCCGGTCAATACATAACCACGTCCTATCAATAATGAATCGGTCCACGTGTAGTTGGATAGAGGCATATTTTTCTCAAGAATTGTTATTGCCATCGGGATGGAATCAGGCATGTAATCTTCATGTTCGATAAATAAGTATGCCTTTTGGTTTTCGGGGCGGATTCGGGCAGTTGGCGGAACAGAATCTTTTCGTCGTGAAGTTACCATTATCGCTTTGTTAATGTATTTGAGTGTGGAATCCAACTCTTCCTGTTGTTCAAAAACGAGTGCTCTCATTCGCAAAAGATCCGAAATTCGGGTACTGTGTATCTCGGTCGCCACATCGATAGCTTTTGTGTTTAATGACAAAGCCTCGTCATAAAGACCCATGCGGACATAAAGGTTAGCGGTGTTGCCCAATAGGGTTATTGCGCCATCTTTGTCGAGCTCCTCGTCGGGAGTGTTGCGCATGGAGTCGGTAGCCTCCTGCAGGAACATCAGTCCATTCAGGAATTCACCGTTGCGGGAATAGAAATATCCCATTTGAGAAAGTATAGCAGTCCCGGATTCCGGTGCTTCACCTCGCCGAAGTTGTTCGACAGCTTTTTTCTGAAGTTCAATACATTCTTGGGGAGAACCACCGGCTAATTTTAAATCCATTGCCTGATAATGATAGGAAGCCTTCTGCTCATCCTCGTTTTTACGATTTTTATCGCTTGAAGAACAAGCAACAAAGATATTAACTATTAATACGAGAATTAAGGGCAGATAAATTGATTTTACACTGGTAGTCATAGACAGAATGGTTTTGGACTACAAATATATGTATTAAAAGTGATATGGCAATGGAATAAAGGGCGTGTAAAGGCGTTAGTCCATTAATCTGTCCATTGTGATTATTTGGAATCTATGATGTGGAGAGGTAACTTTGTATGTGGTATGGTAACTCATGGATTTATTGACAATGTGTGATGCCGTGGAAAATGAAAATTCATAAATAATTTAGAATATGAAACCGAAGTACAAATTGATTTTGTTCGTGGTCACATCAACGTTATCGTTAAGTGCGAGCAACAGCCATAACGAGATTTCAACGATAGAAGACGAGTCTATTATCACATCGGTGATTCCAGTGGCGGATTCCGGTGATTCCGATCAAGCGTTGCAGTGCGCCCGTGAAGATGGTGGGGATTCTTTATCCGGGAACGGATGTTAGTATTGTCCGGAGAGATGCACCGAATGTCACTCAGTTGTAGTTGGGACAGGTACAAAAAATAAGCGCAGTTCTTCACAGAACCGCACTCACTCATAACCAAAAATTCAAGTATATATAATTCTCGTGGCTAACTTAACTACACAGCCGCGTGGCAGACAGTTTTCTGAGAATGACAAAGGGTTGTATTTGCGACTGTGCGTTTTAAGTATTATGACTTTCTATCAAGCCGATGCAAAGTTACTGCTAAAATTCGGATTGACAATGAGTTAGGTGTATAATATATGTGAAAGTTCATGTGTTTCCCAAATTGGCGTTAATACTTTGTGAAGCAATAATTTAAGGTGAAATAATGCCATAACTTCCCTTGAAATGGATGCCAATGTGTAACATATATTTGGTTAAACGCCGGAATTTCAGGATTTTTAACCCATATAAGGTGTTGCTGCGGTGAACAATTTGCGCCGATAAGGGTTTATCGGGCGCACTTTAGGTCCTCTATAAGGTGTCGTGCAGTGGTGGCGGCGCAGTCCGATGTGCCAAGTTTCGTGCGCATCAGTTCGTATCCCTCCTGCTGATTGTCGTAGCCCGGTCGTCCCGGTAGTATTTTATTGAGTTCTTTACCCACAAGCTCAGGTGTGCAGCGGTGCAGCAGCATTTCCGGCACTATTTCTTTGCCTGCAATAAGGTTGGGAAGCGACACGAACGGTATCTTAAGTATCTTCGACATGATGGCGTAAGTGAGTTTGCTGCCGTTGCTGCGGTAGCACACCACTTGCGGAGTCCCCATCAACGCGCATTCCAGCGTGGCTGTGCCTGATGTCACAAGTGCCACTTGCGCATGGTGCAGAAGTTCAAAGGTCGCGTCGCTGAGTATTCTCACCCCCGGCGAGAGATAGAATCCGTATTCGGCAATGTCAAGTCCCGGCGCGCCTGCCACCACTATCTGATAGTCGGTTAGGGATGCCGCAGCCTCTTCCATTATGGCGAGGTTGTTCTTTATCTCGCTTTTGCGGCTGCCGGGCAGCAGTGCTATTATCGGTTTGTCGGGCAATCGGTGGGTTTTAAGAAACTCCTCCCGGCTCATGCAGTTCCGTAGCTTCTGGTCCATTTCCTCCACTGAAGGGTTGCCCACGTAGTCCACATTATAGTCATGGCGGTTCTTGTAGAAATCCACTTCAAAGGGCAGGATGCAGAACACCTTCCTCACGTATTGTTTTATGGCTTTCACCCGATGCTCTTTCCATGCCCACACCTTGGGCGAGATGTAGTAATACACCGGAATGCCGAGCCGGTGCGCTGCTTTGGCTATCCTCAGATTGAAACTCGGATAGTCCACCAGTATTATCGCATCGGGGCGGAAAGTCTCTACCGCGCGTTTTGCCGCCTTGAAATTGTTAAGCACCTGCGGAAGATGTCGGAGTACTTCGCTGAATCCCATAAAAGCCATGTCGCGGTAGTGTACCACAGGCTGCTTTCCGCTTTCATGCGCCATGAGGTCGCCGCCCAGGAATTCCCATTGTGCTTCCGGGTCCTGGCGGTTGATTTGTGCTATGAGATGTGCGGCATGTAGGTCGCCCGATGGCTCTCCTGCCGATATAAAGTACTTCATTCCTTCCTTATATATATATAATGTGTGACAAAGATAATTATCTTCCCCTTATTTTCAAAATTTTAGCATACGTTCCACGAAGTGCCACAACGTTATTCCCACTGATACTGACACGTTGAGCGAATGCTTCGTTCCGAACTGTGGAATTTCTATGACGGCATCGGAAGCGTCCACCACTGCCTGGTCCACGCCGTTCACCTCGTTTCCTGCTATTATGGCGTACTTCTTGCCCTCCTCTACCGGAAAATCCTCAAGGCTCACGCTGTCATCGGCTTGTTCGAGGGCGCACACTGTATAGCCCCGTCCCTTTAGATCGGCAACAGCGTCGAGGGTGGAGGCGAAGTATTGCCAGTCCACCGAATCTTCGGCGCCAAGTGCTGTCTTATGGATTTCGGTGGAGGGGGGACACCCCGTTACGCCGCACAGCAGCACACGGTCAATGCGGAATGCATCGGAGGTCCTGAGTATCGCGCCTACATTGCTGAGGCTGCGCACATTGTCAAGCACCACCGCAAGCGGTAGCTTCTCTGATTCTTTAAACTCTGACGCGCTCATGCGCTGCAGGTCCCATATCGTCTTCTTACGGCTCATATATTCATTATTTAACAGCGAAGTTAGTGATTTTTTTCCACATTCCGCTATTCAAAAACCGGCATCCATGGTAGGTTATAATTTTGCGGTGCCGATAATTTTCACTAAGTTTGTGAAAAATTGGACCATATGCGATTATTGTCACTCCCTTTGATTATGCTTTTATTCGGGGCATGCGCTCCTGACGTTGTTACATTGACCGTGGATAACCCTACCTCCTCCGACTGGACCGGCAAAGTGGTGGAATACGATGCCGATTCGGTTTTGCGGTTGCTGGGCGCGCCTTATTTCATAGTCAGGGATTCGGCAGGCAATGAGTTGACCTCACAGTTCACTTACGACAGTCGCCTTATCTTTCGGGCTGATGTCCCGGCTCACGGCTCTGCGCGTTATCAGGTGGAAGGATGCGACACGATGCCTATATATAATAATAATGTGTCTTGCGGAAGAGTGTACCCCGAGCGTGACGATGATGTCGCCTGGGAGAATGACCTTGTGGGATTCCGTGTCTATGGTCCGTCGTTGCGGGCACGGGGTGAGCGCGGTTACGGCTACGACGTGTTTTTCAAGCACGGACCTTGCGCGCCGGTGCTGGAAACGCTCTACGCCGGCGAACTTTCCAAGACTGCGCATGTGAGTTACCACGAGGATCACGGCTACGGAATGGACTGCTACGCCGTGGGTCCCACTTTGGGTGCGGGAGTAACTGCGGTGATGGATGAGTCGGGACAGCTTGTTTACCCTTGGACTTACGAAACCGCCACTGTGCTTGACAATGGTCCATTGCGATTCACCGTTCAGCTTGATTTTCCTCCTGTGGCAATAGGAAGCGACTCGGCGGTTGTGGAGCGCCGCCTTATCACTCTCGATGCCGGCGACCATCTTAACTCCGCCATCGTGTATTACGACGGGTTGACCAAGCCTGTGGACGTGGCTGCCGGAATAGTGCTCCGTGATGAGGAAGGACGCATTGCGCCTGACTCTGCCGGACGGTACATTGCCTATATCGATCCCACCCAGGGCGATGACAACGGCAAAGGATTCATGGGCGTGGTGTTCATGAACGCCCCCGACAGCATATATGTGACCGACAGGGAGGAAGTGCCGCATATCATCGGCGTTACCCGTTACAATCCGGGCGACAAGTTTGCCTATAAATGGGGATTTGCGTGGAATCGTGCCGATATCACTGACGTAGACCGGTGGATTGACTACTTGAAGCGTCAATAAAATTGTAGTATTTCCGATTGTTTTGTACCTTTGTGGCATTATGGTGAAGAATTTGTTATTTGACCTCGGCGGAGTGATTATGGACATCCGCCGTCAGGACTGCGAGAAAGCTTTTCGTGAGCTTGGAATGGCTGACATTGCCGACTTTTTGGGCGATTACGGACAGAAAGGCCCCTTTGCATTGATCGAGGAAGGCAAAATAAGTGAAGCTGAGTTCCGTGACGAAGTGCGTAAGCACATCCCCGGTGAAGTGACTGACGATGCCATCGATGCGGCATTCAATAAGTTTCTTGTGGGAATACCGTTGCGGCGGCTTGAAGAACTGAAAAAACTCCGTAAGGACTATAAGATATACATGCTGTCCAATACCAACGCCATCATGTGGAACTCCGATATAGCCAAGGCTTTCCGTCAGGAAGGGGGCACGGTCGATGACTATTTTGACGGAATAGTCACCTCTTTTGAGGCAAAATGCTGTAAGCCCGCGCCTGAAATATTTGAATATGTGCTCCGGAAGTTCGGCATAAAGGCGAGTGAAACACTTTTCTTCGACGATTCCAAGGCTAACTGCGAAGCTGCCCGACAGCTTGGGTTCAATGCGGCGCATGTGGCTCCCGGAACTGAATTTTATAACATAAAAATACAATAAACACTCTTTTTAATCATGAAAATCGTAAACTTTGACGAGCACCACTCCCTCATCAGCCAGTACATGATGGAGTTGCGTAATGTCGATATACAGAATGACCGGCTACGCTTCCGCCGTAATCTGGAGCGAATAGGGGAGATTATGGCTTACGAAATCAGCCGTACCCTCGATTACACCAAGAAAGAAATCACTACCCCTCTTGCGCAGTGTGAATGCAATGTGATAGGGGAGCAAGTGGTGTTGGGTACTATTTTCCGCGCAGGGGTGCCGTTCCATGTGGGATTCCTTAACATGTTTGACGATGCCGAGAACGCTTTTGTGTCAGCTTACCGAAAATATAAGGAAAAGGAGAACTTCGATGTGTTCATCGAGTACATAGCTTCGCCCCGTCTTGACGGCAAGACTCTTATTCTTGTCGACCCGATGCTTGCCACAGGCGCGTCCATGGAGTTGAGCTACCGTGCTCTGCTCACCAAGGGGACACCTGCCAAAGTGCACATAGCTTCGGTCATCGCGTCGCAGGCTGCCGTGGATTTTGTGAAGGCAACATTCCCCGATGAGAACACCACGCTGTGGGTGGGTGCTGTGGATCCTGACCTGAATCCTCACAGTTACATTGTGCCCGGTCTCGGCGATGCCGGCGACTTGGCTTATGGAATCAAGGAATAATACGGGACACTGCGGTGATGCGCACATCGTCGCGTGTCACGCTGTGGACTGAATAAGTCATCAATTTACCTTCAGGCGGTGTCACTTCGACGCTGCCTGAATTTTTTATGTTGATGCCTTCCACGAGCGGCAGCCCGCGCACTCCGGCAGCTTTATAGGCGGCTTCTTTGATGGTCCATGCCGTAAGAAGTGAGTCGAGTGTGTCCCATTGCTCCATCTCAGCCGGGGAAAGGAATTTGTGCTTTACTCTCGGCAGTTGGGCGCG
>DAAL01000192.1 GCA_001701065.1 Bacteroidales bacterium GP4 | reverse complement strand
GCCCGGGTGTCCTTGTTTATACCCATTCCTTTAATCCGTTATCTTAAATGTTGTAGTTTAGTGTCTAAAAATGAAGTTTTTTAGCGTGTGTTAAAACACTTTTCACTAATTTTGCATTATATTATTACGACATCACTTTATGAGAGTGTAACGTGGAAAAATTTAAGGAATTATCATAATTATGTTTTCAGGAATAGTAGAAGAAACAGCCACAGTGGTGGGCATCGTGAAGGATGGTGGAAATGTGCATATAACATTGACATGTTCTTTTGTGAATGAACTAAGAATCGACCAGTCGGTAGCCCACAACGGGGTGTGCTTGACAGTGGTTAATATCAGTGATAATTCTTATACAGTTACAGCTATTGAGGAAACTCTTCGCCGCAGTAATCTCGGCAACCTTAAAGAAGGCTCGTTAGTGAATGTGGAAAGAAGCTTGATGATGAACGGTCGTCTTGACGGACATATCGTTCAGGGGCATGTGGATTGTACGGCAGTTTGTGAGGACATCCAGATGATGGATGGCAGTAGATATTATAAATTCCATTATGCGGTGGATAAATCGCTTGCCAAGGAAGGATATGTGACGGTAGAGAAAGGCTCGGTGACAGTCAATGGCGTGAGCCTTACCGTGTGTGATTCGGAAATCGATTCTTTCAGGGTGGCGATTATCCCTTACACTTACGAATGCACTAATTTCCATACATTCGAAGTGGGCACTAAGGTCAATATAGAATTTGACATTATAGGGAAGTACATCGCCCGTATAAGCAGTATTAAATAAAGATAGTTATAAGGGTATGGATGAAAAGAAAGGAATCTTAGTGTATGGTGCTTCAAGCGCAAGGGTTGCGCCTTACTATTTTGAATTTGCGCGTGAGCTGGGGCGTGAGATTGCACGTGCCGGTTACCCTCTTATCAATGGGGGCGGCAGAGGCGGCTTGATGGCGGCTTCGACTGAAGGTGCGCTTGAACTGGGGGGTGAGACAATAGGTGTATTGCCTAATTTCATGAAGGAAAAGGACTGGGCAAACAAGGACTTGAGCCGGATAATCATCACTCAGGACATGCATGAGCGCAAGAAGACTATGGTGGATATGTCATGCGGCGCAATTGCTCTACCGGGTGGTGTCGGGACTCTTGACGAGCTTTTTGAGCTTATAACCTGGCGTGAACTCGGATTGTATAAGGGAAATGTGGTCATTGTAAACGCTTATGGCTTTTACGACCGCCTTCTGGAGCATCTTAACTATGCCATGGACGAGAGTTTCATTATGACTAAAGGACTCTATACAGTGGCGTACAACGCATCCTCGGCGGTTAAAGCCGCAATAGCCGAGATTAAGGATTTTCAAATAAGAGAAAAATATTAAACCGAATTGACCGAACATTGTCACATATCAGATGCACCCATGGAGATTGAAGCCACCGGCATACAC
Source organism: Bacteroidales bacterium GP4 (assembly GCA_001701065.1). GTDB lineage: Bacteria > Bacteroidota > Bacteroidia > Bacteroidales > Muribaculaceae > Muribaculum. The sequence goes on along the minus strand of DAAL01000192.1, from coordinate 10,077 downwards.
ACCGGGGTCGTGGGTTATCTTCAAGGAATTCCTGCCGAACCTCGTCCGGAGGTCCTCGGCTATAATTCGGGAGTTCTGTGTGTGGTTATGTCGATGATTCTGTTGCTGATATTCGCGATAAGGAATTTCAAGACATTCTTCAGGACCTTGTTTCAGGATGCATGGAGCTTGCGTAAACGTGACAATGTGTTTGATGAAAAAGACGCAAGCGCCACCGGCGGCTCTTGGCTTCTCGGGCTGCAGGTGTGTGTGTGGGAAAGCCTGATTCTTCTCGGAATCGTAAACTATGAGGACGGAAGCATAATGCTGCGTTATCATGTCATGATCCTTACCGCCATGCTCATGGGTGCTGTGTCCGCATTTTATTTATTCCAACTCGGAGTGTACAAGATACTCGGTTATGTGTTCTCTGACGGAGTGGGAAGCGATCAGCTTATGCGCGGATTCACTTCCACTCAGGGTTTGCTGGGATTTTCTTTGCTGTTTCCGGCTCTCGGGATATTGTTTTATCCTTCTGCCGTTAATATGCTGATTATAGTTGGCTTAGTGTTATATATATTAGCCCGTTTGATATTCATTTGTAAGGGGTTTAGGATTTTTTATGACAATTATTCGTCTATTTTGTACTTTTTTTTGTACCTTTGCAGTCTGGAAGTAGTTCCGTTAGCCCTAATCTATAAAGGAATTCTGCTTCTAAATAAAGGATATATTATTTAAATTTTACGCTCTTTATAATTGTGAAAGTAAAGAAAGTACTGGTATCGCAGCCTAAACCAACCTCGGGGAAATCTCCTTACTACGAAATAGCGGAAAAATATGGAGTTGAGATTGAATTTCGCCCGTTCATAAAAGTAGAGGGACTGAGCGCAAAGGAATTTCGTCAGTCTAAAATAACAATATCTGATTTTACTGCGATTATTTTTACTGCACGCACAGCAGTTGACCATTTCTTCCGCCTTTGCGAAGAGATGCGCTATACCGTGCCTGACACAATGAAATACTTCTGCACAACAGAGGCTATCGCTAATTATCTGCAGAAATATATCATATATCGAAAACGTAAGATTTTCTTCGTAAATACGGGAAAACTTGATGACCTGATTCCTTACATGCTTAAGCATAATAAGGAACGTTATCTCTATGCTGTGAGCAGTGTGCATAAAGAGGACTTGAATGTACTTGATGAAAACCACATCAACTATACCAAGGCGGTTATGTACCGCACGGTAAGCAACGACTTTGGTCCTGACGAGGCATTTGACTACGACATGCTTCTTTTCTTCAGCCCCCAGGGAATAGATTCGCTCATGAAGAATTTCCCCGAATTCAAGCAGGATGAGATAAAGATAGGTGTGTTCGGTGCCACTACCGCTCAGGCAGTGAAGGATGCCGGTTTGCGTCTTGACATGGAGGCCCCCACCGTTAAAGCTCCTTCGATGACCGCTGCGCTTGACATGTTCTTGAAAGAGAACTCCAAGGATTAAGACTGATGCCGCTTACGGGGCATTCTCATTGACCATGAGAGGTAACAGGCTATACAAAAAGGAAAAATTGTGTTCTCACACAGTCATCGAACGGTTATTTTCCCGTTCCGACGAGAACAGAAGCGCTATTGCCTATCCGTTGCGTCTTCTATGGAGCACGCAATCGGAAGCCAATGCCCCCAATCAATTCATGATAGTGGTTCCTAAACGTCGGCTTAAGCATGCGGTGGATCGTGTGCTTATGCGTCGTCGTATCCGGGAAGCTTACAGGCTTAACCGCGATAAGCTCATGTGTGACAATATGCCGTCATTGCAGCTTGCATTTGTGTATGTGGCTGACCAATGCCGTTCTTATGCCGCAATAGAGAAGTCCTTGCTGAAATTATTGAAAAATGCCGTTGCCGATTCTCAAAAGGCTGAGTGATGCTGCCGCATGGGTATTGATAATGCTTGTGCGCGGTTATCAGTTGATGATATCACCGTGGTTTCCGCCTTCGTGCCGTTTCACTCCCACGTGCAGTCAATATTCCATTGATGCTTTGCGCAAGTATGGTCCTATAAAGGGATGTTGGCTTACTCTTAAACGTATATCCCGTTGCCATCCATGGGGCGGTAGCGGTTATGATCCTGTGCCGTGATGAAGATATTGGACGTACACACTCATAACCTGGAATCTACCAATTCAATTATAAATATTGACCTCGATAATCCTGATATAAGGGAAGGACGGTGGTATTCTGTAGGCGTGCATCCGTGGGATTCCGCCGATGCAGGCAAATGCCGGCGTTTTCTCGATACTGTGAAGGAACTTGCTTCTCATCCGCAGGTGCTTGCGATAGGTGAGGTGGGACTGGACCATCTCAGAGGAGCTGATAAAGCAATCGTGACGACAGAATGACAGCNNCGATATTGAAGCTCAACAATGGCTGTTGTCGCAGCAGGTGGAACTGGCGGAGGCAGTGGGCAAACCTTTAATCCTCCATGTGGTTAAGGCTTATCCCGAGATTATAGCCATGAAAAAATCCTCAGGTTCTTCGGTCGACTGGATCATACATGGATTCCGCGGAAAGCCTGAACTTGCTCAGGAATTGCTAAGACATGGTTTTTACATTTCTCTTGGAGAAAAATACAATGAAGAAGCGGCGGCTGTCATTCTGTCGTCACGATTGCTTGTGGAGACTGACATGAGTGATGTCGACATACATGAGTTGGCATCCCGGCATCCTCAGTTGGATTATGGGTTAGCCGATAAGGTCTTCAAGGTCGGGTAATGTCCACTTTTTGTCTTTTATAGGCTGTTTCCTGTGCTTTGTGAATATGTATCCTGACAAGTCGCTGTGATAAGCGTTTAATGCTGCTTGTGCGCCTTGTGCCGGTGTGGATATGCATGGGCGGAAAAATCGGTCACAGAGGGTGTCTATTATTTGATATCCCATTTTAATCATATCGGAATCCACTATGCCGGGGTCGGAGCAGTTCACCTTTATACCGGAGGATTGAAGGCGGCGGCTCAACTGCAGCGCGGCTTGAGTCAGCATCAGCTTGCTTCTGCCATAGGTAGTGAAGCGGTGGTGATGCTCGATGGCGCGTTGTTTCCAGTCGTTGCGCAGTTTTGCTATGTATCGGGTAAGCGATGTCGTGAATATGATTCGGCTACCTTCGCCCATGAACTTGAGCAGCCCTTCAGTAAGTAGATATGTAGCTACATAGTTGGTTTGTGTGGCGCTTTCAAATCCATCGGCTGTGATGTGAAGGTCTTTTGGCATTGTGCCGGCATTATTGAAAAGAGCTTTAACAGTATAGCCACGTTGTGAGAAATCCCGGCAGAATTCTTTCACTGACTCCAGCGATTCAAGATCCAGCGGCATGAATTCCAGGAAAGTGGATTCATTTTTTAATTCATTTATTACTTTTTGTGCTTTGACGCTGTTGCGGCAAGCCAAAATCACATGGGATGCTTTTTCCTGGATAAGCATTTCAACGATTCCGCGCCCTATGGCACCGGTAGCGCCGGTGACTATGTGTACTTCCCGGTTCATTTCATTCGGTTGAAGATGTAACGTGACGCTTTTAGCCTGAACCATTCTGGGAATGAAGCCACGAACACTATCGCCAAGCGGTTGATGAATCCGTTGATGTATTGAGCTTTCCCTTTTAGTGTTTTTTTGATGGCTCTATGCGCAAATTTTTCAGGTGTCACCAATACTCCGAGCCGTACTCCGAGTTTTTTCAGATTATCCTTAAGCCCAAACAGGTTGGTGGCTATGCCGCCCGGACATGCAGTGGTCACATTTACTCCGTAATCCTTAAGCTCGATGCGTATGGCGCGTGAGAAGGCGCGTATGTAAGCCTTGGTAGAGGAGTACAACGCTATTCCCGGCATAGGCATCCAGCATGACATCGACGACATGTTGAGTATATAACCTCCGCCTGCTTTGACCATGCGCTGCGCTATCGTGCTGCATAGCAGTGTCACGGTGCGCATGTGCAAGTCAATGTATAAGTTAATGCGGCTGTCCGAGAGTTTGCTTACCGGACAGAAATTGAAAATTCCCGCATTATTTATGAGAAATGTCACTTCAATGGAATTCGCGTCCAGAAAATCCATTATGCGCCCTACCGCATCATGGCTGCCAAGGTCGATGTCCAGTGTGTGTACGGTCACTCCGCATTCGTATTCGACATCCTCGGCTACCTTCTTCAATCCGTCAGGCTGGTTGCTCACGATGATTACATTCATCTGTAGATAGCCAAGTTCCATGGCAAATTGTTCGCCTATACCTGACGAAGCACCTGTGACAAGCGCCCATTTCCCTTTTAAATCTTTTGGCGGGGTTTTCATGATTGTCGGCGTTTAATGTTCTCGATTTCTTTTATAAGGCTTTTCGGGAGGTCGTTTATGCATTTGTGGCAAGCCATTTCGCGCGAGTACATGCGTGCGATACAATAGTTGGTGTGTTCACACCCCGATTTTTCAAGACCATCCTTCATGCGGTTGACAAAATCAGGCATTGTCAGCAATGCGCGTCCCATCTGGACAAACTCGAATCCCTCATCAAGCACTTTCTCTATTCCGGCACGTGTGGAGCATCCGCCTACATAGATAAGCGGAGTTTTGATTTCGCTGCGGAACACTTTTGCATCGTCAAGGAAGTAACATTCACTGTAAGGCGACGACGGAATCATCATCTTGCCAAACATTCTCACTCCATATTTCAGCCACCAGCAGTCCATGTAATGTGTCATAGCCTTAATTGGCATTTCGCCGCGCATTACATACATCGGTGCTTTGCTCACAAATCCTCCCGACAGCACCAGCGCATGCGCGCCGAGCTGCGAAAGCTCCTTGGCTATAACAAGTCCTTCGTCAATGTCTATGCCGCCTTTGAAGCCGTCGCGCATATTGGTTTTCACCACCACGCCCATATCATTGTCGGCGGCTTTCATCACTTCCTCCATGCACAGCCGCATAAAACGCATACGGTTGTCAAGACTTCCGCCCCATTTATCGCGGCGGTGGTTAGTATAAGGCGAGAGGAACTGGCTTATCAGATAGCCGTGTCCGGCATGAATCTCCACGCAGTCCATTCCTGCGTCACGGGCAAGCCGCACCGCATCGCCGAATGAGCGTGACATGGCTATAATCTCGTCCTCGCGCATTTTTCTTACCGGAGTGGGGGAATACAGGTTAAAACGTCCCGAAGCCGATATAGGTGTTTCTCCGGCAGTGGATTTGTGGGACATATTGCCGCAATGTCCAAGCTGTATGGAGGCTTTTGCACCCTCGGCATGTATAGCGTCAGTGATATTTCTAAGTCCTGGGATGATCTCTTTGCGCATCCACAATTGTGAATTGAACGATAATCCGTTGCGGGTTACCGATGCATAGGCGAGAGTTGTCATTCCCACACCTCCTCGTGCCACTGACACATGGTAGTCTTTCAGCATCTGTGAGGGACTGTTATGTGTCGCCATTCCTTCAAAAGCAGCCGAGCGAATGGTACGGTTTCGTAATGTTACCGGTCCTATTGATGCCGGAGTGAATAGCAAAGAATCTTTTTCCATAGCTTGGTATATGATTTAATATATAAAGGGAATAATTCGTTTCAGTCGAAGCATGTTGAACTCATCGCCGAACTCGCGTGAATACCGCTGATGAATCTTTTTAGCGCGCGGAGCGAGATTGGCGAAAGTCCACAAAGCGAATACGGCACCCGCCCATGACCAGGTGAGTATGGCGAATCCGGTCCATTCGATAAATTCACCGAAATAATTAGCCGATGACACATAACGGAAGAATCCTCCGCGGGGAATGTAGTGGCGGGTGTCGCCCGATCGGCGCAAATGACGTATTATGTAATCACTGTGCCAGTTTATAGCCATCCCCGCGAAGAAGATGATTATGCCTATGATGAATTGCGGCGACAAGAGCCATTCCGCAGGATAACGGTCAGGCGATGAGATGTAGAATATCCATCCTCCCTGCATTAAAGCGTTGAGCATGTTGAACAATGCGCCCATGGCAATAATGGACAACGGCATTTTCCCCTTGCTTTTGATGAGGCAAGGAAAAATGAATGACCGCTGAAAATAATGTATCTGGAAGAAGATGAACATAATGAGCGGCACGGTTTCAAATCTTCGTGAAGATCCTATCCACAACAGAGCCATGGCAATGAACACGGGCGCTTCCATTATCACCCAGCCGATTCGGTTGTTGATGGTCTTGCCCCAGCGAGGGGTGTACATCATTCCGTAGCCGGCTTCGATGTATTGAAGTGCGATAAACACGATTACAGCAGTGACAGCCATCACTACAAGAAATCCATTGAAGAAATGCAGGTCTACCATGAGGTAGGATATATTTAGGGGTTAAATTTATTTTCCTCCTATGAGCTTATAGAAAGAGCCGGGGAAGTTTGTGACAAAGTTCATGTCACGCTTTGTCGTGGGGTGGGCGAAACGCAGTGTAAGAGCATGAAGCGCAAGGCGGTGTATTAGCGATGCTTTCGCACCATATTTTCTGTCGCCGGCTATAGGATGTCCTATTTCCTTCATGTGCACTCTTATCTGGTTTTTGCGCCCGGTTTCAAGAGTCACTTCCACCATAGTGTGCCCCAGTCCTCGCTTGATTACTTTATATCGGGTCACAGCAAGCTCCCCTTTCTCCGGATCATCAGTGGAGTAGACCTCGTATTGCGATGTCTCGGCAAGGTAGCTCTTGATTATGCCTTCATCCTTTTCGACATATCCTTCTACTACAGCTATATATTTGCGGCTAAGCACCATGTTGTTCCAGTTGTGCTGCATGGCGTTTTTAGCCTCTTCATTTTTGGCAAACATCATCACCCCGGAAGTGTCACGGTCAAGACGGTGCACGATGAACACTTTGTTAGTCGGGTCCGCCCATTTCACATGCTCTTTCATAATGGAATAGGCTGTGCCGTCCTTCACTTTGTCATTCCCCATGGAGAGCAGCCCGTAGCCTTTTTCTATCACCAGAATATCGTTGTCCTCGTAAAGTAGTTTCACGCGCTTGTTCTGGAACACATGGAACTCCCGGGTAAGATTTACATCCACTTTATCTCCGGGCTTCAGTTCCGTTGCCACGTGAGTTACAGGCAAGCCGTTCACCGCCACTTGACGATGTTTCAGCAGCTCTTTTATGTTGGTGCGTTTACGTTGGGGCATTTTCGTTATCAGAAACTCCAGGAGTGTTGTTTCTCCTTCAGGATAGTAAGTTTCTATAACGTCCGACCGGAATGGTTGTTTATGGGCACCTGGTTTGCCCCCGCGGTTAACATATGCTGCCATGTCGTGATTTATTTATGATTTTTTAGAACGGGATGAGGTCCTACGGGTTGTACGTTTGGGGCGTGCGTCCTGCTCGTCGATAATCGCTTTGCATTCTTCGTAAGTAAGATTCTCGGGATTGGCGTATTTCTTCGGAATCTTGTAATTGGACTTGTTGTAGGAGATATACACTCCGTAAGGTCCGTTGAGGATGGACAAGTTGGGATCCTCGTCGAATGACTTCAAGTGTTTCTTGACCTCGGCGTTTCGCTTGTCAAGAATAAGCTGTTCAGCCTCTTCGAGTGTCACTGCAGCCGGCTCCATGTCCTTGGGAATCGACACAAACTTGTTGTTGTGTTTTATGTAGGGACCGAAGCGTCCTATTGCCACGGTCACTTCTTTGTCTTCAAATGTACCGAGGGTGCGTGGGAACTCAAATAATTTCAATGCTTCCTTAAGCGTTATGGTGTTGACTGACTGACCTTTTAGCAGTGACGCAAACCGTGGCTTCTCGTCGCTCTCGGAGTCGCCTATCTGCACCAATGGTCCGAAACGTCCTATCTTGACGCTTACGGGATGCCCTTCGGAGTCCTTTCCAAGAATCCTTTCACCCACTTTGTGCTCAAGGCGCATGTTCAATGCCTGGTCTACGGCAGGATGGAAATGCTTGTAGAACACATCCATCTCATCGTTCCAGTTGAGGGTGCCTTCAGCTATGTCGTCAAACTTCTCCTCCATCCTTGCTGTGAAGTCATAATCCAGGATGTTAGGGAAATATTCGGTCAGGAATGTATTCACCACTTCACCTATATCGGTGGGAACGAGTTTCCCTTTTTCGGAACCGGTTATTTCGGTTTTGGTTGTTTCCTTTATACGTCCGTTTTCAAGCCTTAGCACTTTATAGTCACGCGGAGTGCCTTCTTTTTCGCCTTTTACCACATACTCACGCGCCTGTATGGTGGAGATTGTGGGAGCGTAAGTCGATGGACGGCCTATTCCGAGGTCTTCGAGTTTTTTCACCAACGAAGCTTCAGTGTACCGCGGCGGCTGCTGAGTGAAACGTTCAGTGGCTTTGATGTCCTTATAAGAAAGCGAGTCGCCTTCCTGCAGCATAGGGAGCAGTCCGCGTGTCTCTTCGTTGTCCTCATCGTCGTTGCCTTCAATGTACACGTTAAGGAAACCATCGAAGGTAATTACTTCGCCTGTGGCGGTAAAATGCTCCGGGCGGGTCGACGGCTGTATGTCCACTGTGGTCTTTTCTATCTCGGCATCAGCCATCTGTGATGCTATGGTACGCTTCCATATAAGGTTATATAACCGTTGTTCAGCATTGGTGCCTTGGATTGTAGTAGCCGAGATGTCAGTGGGGCGTATAGCTTCGTGGGCCTCCTGTGCACCCTTCGAGTGGGTGTGGAAATTGCGGGCTTTATGGTATTTTTCGCCGAGTTTGTCTTTTATCTCTGTGGCGATAGAACTCATCGCAAACGATGACAGCATAAGCGAGTCAGTACGCATGTAGGTTATGTGACCGCTTTCGTAAAGCTTCTGAGCCACACTCATGGTCTGAGCCACGGTGAATCCTAACTTGCGCGCGGCTTCCTGCTGTAGAGTTGAGGTAGTGAATGGTGGCGCGGGTGATTTCTTGATAGGCTTCACGACCACCGACTTCACCGAAAAATCAGCATTCTCACAGTCCTTTAGGAACTTTTCGGCATCGGCAGTGGTGTTTAACCGGGTTGACAATTCAGCATCTATAGAAGCATTGTTGGAAGTCAGGAAAGTAGCGTTAATGCGGTAGAACGGTTCCGATTTAAAGTTCTTGATGCTCTCTTCACGTTCGACAATGAGCCTTACCGCCACAGACTGCACACGTCCTGCCGAAAGCGCGGGCTTGATTTTTTTCCAGAGCACAGGTGAAAGTTCAAATCCTACTATGCGGTCAAGCACACGGCGCGCCTGTTGAGCGTCCACTCTGTTCAGGTCGATGGTTCGGGGATGTGCGATTGCGTTCTGAATGGCATTTTTCGTGATTTCATGAAATACTATTCGCGGAGTAGTGGCGGGATTTAGTCCGAGCACCTCGCAAAGGTGCCATGCGATAGCTTCCCCCTCGCGGTCCTCATCGGAAGCGAGCCATACATTCTCAGCGCTCTTTACTGCTTTCTTAAGTTCACTTACAAGCTGTTTTTTATCATCGGGGATTTCATACAGGGGAGCGAAACCATGGTCGATGTCAATGCTGAACTTCTTTTTGTTCAGGTCACGGATGTGTCCATAGCTTGACATGACTTTATAGTCCTTGCCAAGGAATTTCTCTATCGTTTTTGCCTTCGCCGGCGACTCCACTATCACTAAATTTTTGATCATGGGACTTCCAATAATATTATCAACTTCTTAAATCTTCGACAAATTTAGAAAAAAACTCCCTTATTAAGGATGAAATTTTAACATTTTCCACTTTATCGGAGCATTTTAAGGGATTCTTGACAAAGAAACACACAAAATGGCGGGAGAGTTTATATAAAAATGCGGATGCTTGCCGTTACATTATCTTAAGCTTTAAATCGTCTATTACTACATTAAGATAAGGATTGGCTTTCCGCAGATGCTGCAGAAATTCAGCGTCAGTGAGCGATGTCACTGATGCCTGTCCTTTATTTAAGGTCACGGTAAAATCCACATAGTCATTTTCGAGAATGTCACGCAGCTGCGGCAGAATCACGGGTGTGGCTTGCTGCAGGCTGTCACGTATGACTTCACTTTCCACTGTCGCCCCGAAGCGTGTGGCATCGATGCGTTT
>DAAL01000238.1 GCA_001701065.1 Bacteroidales bacterium GP4 | reverse complement strand
CCATGAAGTAGCCGCCGGGGGTGGCGATGGGTTTCCACGGCTCGTCAAGAGCAGTCATGTACATGTAGAGGACATAACGCAGCCCCGAAGCACAACCGCGCACACCGTGAGCAAGGTGAAGCCAGCCCTTAGGAGTCTTGATGGGATGGGGACCTTCGCCGTTCTTCACTTCCTTAATGGTGTGATAGTGACGACTGTCGATGATGCGCTCGTCAGTCACCACGGCATTGGTCATGTCATCGACAAACGCAAAACCTATACCGCCGCCGCTTCCAGCATCGATGAAACCATCCTGAGGACGAGTGTAAAGCGCATATTTGCCGTTGACAAATTCAGGGTGAAGCACTACGTTACGCTGCTGGCTTGCACTCTTGAGGTCAGGAAGACGTTCCCAATTCACGAGGTCCTTGGTGCGCGCGATGCCGCAGGTGGCAGTTGCCGCGGAAAGGTTGCCGGGCTGAGAATCATCGTGACGCTCCACGCAGAACAATCCGTAGATCCAACCGTCCTCGTGGCGGGTGAGTCGCATGTCGTAGATGTTGGTTCCGGGAATTTCGTCATCGGGCATAGTTATGGGATGATCCCAGAAACGGAAATTGTCGATACCGTTGGGGCTTTCAGCCACGGCGAAGAAGGACTTGCGGTCGCTTCCTTCCACACGCACTACAAGCACATACTTGTCGCCCCACTTGATGGCACCTGAATTAAGAGTTGCATTCACTCCTATACGTTCCATGAAATAAGGATTGCGTTCCTTATTGTAGTCATACTTCCAGAAAGGAGGCGCCATTTCAGCGGTAATCACAGGGTTCTTGTAACGGCAATAAACCCCGTTACCTTCGATGGGTTCGTTTTTACGGGTTACAAGTTCTTCGTATCTGTTTTCAACGAATTTTACACGTTCTTCAAAAGTCATATTACAGTTTGGGTTAAGAGATTGTCGATTATTTCTTTATATCATTAAGGAAGAGGATAGAGTCATTGGCAAAGAACGCCTTGAACGATTCTTCAGCGGGATGTCCCTTGAAAGGCACATAGAAGTGTCCGGGATTCTCATTCTGAGGAGCGTTGCGCCACACGGTAACGTAGCTTACAGGATACTTCTGCAGCAAGGGAAGGAGCACGCGGGTGTACCAGTCAGGCACAACAACGCCTTCCATACCTGTCTCAGTGAATGCGGCAAGTTTGCCGGTCTTCTGAGCGTATTTAGTGGCAATGGACAGGTTGCGGTCCACTCTTTCACAGTAAAGGTCAATACCGCCTTCGCCGTCAAAAGCGTACACATCGGTACCGATTATGTCCACATAGTCATCGCCGGGATAAGCCTGGAAAAACTCAGCTTCATCAGCTATTTTGTCAGGTGAATAAGCCCAAAGCACATTGTCGCCAAGACCTTTTTCGTCAAATACCTTGCGAGTCATAGCCCAAAGTTTCTTGTAGCTCTCGGGGTTAGTGTTAGGCACGCCCCACCAGAACCAGCCGCCGGTGTGTTCATGCCAGGGACGGAACACGATGGGTATCAACTCGCCATCAGCGTCCTTAAGAGTAAGGAGGAAGTCAGCAGCTTTTCCCATCCACACCTTCATGGAGTCGTTGAGCGCAGTACCTTCAGTCACCACTTCGGTCACTACGTCACCGCTTTTCACGTCCCACGAGTTGCCACGGGTAGCGGGGTTAAGCACGTGCCAGCTGAAGGTGTTGATGCCGCCTGCGGCATTGTGCTTCACAGCCTCGTTGCGGATGAATTCAAATGGAACTCCGTCAAGCTCATTGACAGAATCCACTTCCACAAGCCCCAGGTCCCAGTTGAGGACAGCGGGGAGGTCGCCCACCACTTCCTTAACGTCGCTGCGGTCAGCTTCGCCGCGCCAGTCGTGACCGTAAGCCACAGCGTCATGCTGTCCGAACGCCACTTTACCGGATGAAGCCATTGAGGCAAGACGAGCCGCAAGGACTTCCTTTGGGGTTGAGGACTGCACTTCCTCGGCAACAGCCTGAGAGGACTTGTTTTTACATCCCACACAAGCCACAGCCACAGCCATGCCGGCAAGGAATAGAGATTTGATTGATGATTTCATTATTAAGTTTATTGCATTATTACTTCGATGTTGTTCACGCTGCCTTCAGGCTGCATGGGGATAAGATTTCCTTCAACCGGAGCACCGTTGAGGGTCAACTGCCCTACTCCACGGTTCACATGATGAGGATTCTTCACGGTGATGTTGTATTCGGCACCGCGGAACTTGCGTTTCACTTCGTAGCCGTCCCATTCCTTGGGGATACACGGGTCAACAACAAGACCGTCGTACTGCGGCTTGATGCCGAGAATGAACTGAGTGATGGCATACCAGTTCCATGCGGCAGTACCGGTGAGCCATGAGTTTTTCGCTTCACCCGGCTTGAAAGCGTCCTTACCGGCTGTCATCTGACAGTAAACGTAAGGTTCCACCTTGTGTAGGTCGCTCTTGTCCTCCAGATAAGCGGGGCATATCTTTTGATAGTATTCCCAGGCACGGTCACCGCGTCCGAGGACAGTCTCACCGATGATAACCCACGGATTGTTGTGGGCGAAGATACCGGCATTCTCCTTGTAGCCGGCGGGATAAGAGGAAATTTCGCCGTATTCAACCACATACTCGGTGAAAGCGGGATTGTTAAGCACAATACCGTGCTCACAGTCAAGATATTTCTTCACGGAGTCAAGCGATTTTTCCACCAAGCCTTCCTCAAGCCCGATTCCAGCCATTGTACACCATCCCTGGCTCTCGATGAATATCTTTCCTTCCTTGTTTTCGTGGCTTCCCACCTTCTTGCCGTAGAAATCGTAGGCGCGGAGGAACCATTCGCCGTCCCAGCCGTGCTTCTTCACAGCCTCAACCATGTCGTCGACATACTTCTGGGCGCGGTCGGCCTCTTCGTTCTTGCCGAGATGACGGCACAAAGCTACATATTCCTGTCCGTAGATGACAAACTGCCCTGCAATCATGAGCGACTCGGCACGGGAGCCTTCGCTCTTGTTTTCGGTGGTCTGGAATGACTCGTTGGGGTCCATCGAGAAACAGTTGAGGTTAAGACAGTCGTTCCAGTCAGCGCGACCTATCAACGGAAGTCCGTGAGGACCGAGATTGTTCACCACATGGTCAAATGACACCTTCAAGTGCTGCATAAGCGACACTTCGGAGCCTTCTTTGTTGTCAAACGGCACCGGCTCGTCGAGAATAGAGAAGTCGCCGGTCTCCTTAATGTAAGCAATGGTACCGAAGATGAGCCACATGGGGTCATCGTTGAATCCGCCGCCTATGTCGTTATTGCCTCGCTTGGTCAGGGGCTGGTACTGATGGTAGCAACCGCCGTCGGGGAACTGGGTGGAAGCGATGTCGATGATGCGTTCACGCGCACGTTCCGGAATCTGATGCACGAATCCCACAAGGTCCTGATTGGAGTCGCGGAATCCCATGCCGCGTCCTATTCCGCTCTCGAAGAACGAAGCCGAACGGGAGAAACAGAATGTAATCATACACTGGTACTGGTTCCAGATGTTGATCATGCGGTCAAGACGCTCGTCGCCGGTCTTGACGGTGAAACGTTCAAGCAGATTGTCCCAATAGTCGCGGAGTTCATTGAAAGCACGGTCCACCTTGGCGGCAGTGTCGAAGCGGTCGATGAGTTCGTGGGCTTTTTCTTTATTTATCACTCCCTTGGATTCCCACTTCTGCTCAAGCTCATTCTCGATGTAACCAAGCACAAAGATGAAGTCACGGCTTTCGCCGGGCTGCAGAGTTACTTCGATGTAGTGGGAAGCGATGGGAGACCAACCGTGTGCCACAGAGTTGCGAGGCTTACCGTCGCTCACAACCTGTGGCTCATCAAACCCATTATATAACCCTAAAAATGTTTCACGGTCGGTGTCAAAGCCGTCAATCGGGGCATTGACATGATAGAACGCGTAGTGATTACGACGTTCTTTGTATTCGGTTTTGTGGTAGATTGTGGAACCTTCTATCTCCACCTCGCCGGTAGAGAAGTTACGTTGGAAGTTCTCCATGTCAGTAGCGGCGTTCCACAAGCACCATTCAATGAACGAGAACAGTTTGAACGACTTTACCTTGTCAGTGTGGTTGGTAAGCGTGAGCTTAGTCACCTCAGCGTGGGTGTCGAGCGGCACAAAGAAGAGCAACTGCGCTTCAAGCCCGTTCTTCTCGCCTGTAATCCGGGTGTAGTTCATGCCGTGGCGGCATTCGTAGTGGTCCAAATCGGTTTTAGTCGGTTTCCATCCAGGATTCCACACAGTGTCGCCGTCCTTGATGTAAAAGTAGCGACCTCCTGCATCCATGGGCACGCCATTGTAGCGGTAACGAGTCAATCGGCGGAATTTGGCATCCTTATAGAATGAATAGCCGCCTGCAGTGTTAGAAATCAGAGAGAAGAAGTCCTTGTTGCCAAGATAGTTGATCCAGGGCCAAGGTGTGCGAGGTTCGGTAATCACGTATTCTCTCGCAACGTCGTCAAAGTGTCCGTATTTCATTATATATAATGTATATTATCTTAAGATCTATTTATTTCAAAGAAGGCATGTCCTCCTGGTTAATCACATGGGAATCCTCCATGACGGTCTTCCACACTGTGGCATTATTCCATTCCTTGAAATAATAGTCCTTGCCGTCATAGTCGTACCAGCACATGAAGTAGCTCCAGAGAGTGTTGGTCTCAACAGCCTTTTCCACTGACACGAGGTTACCCACCTCGGAAAGCGCAATCATCTTCTTGCCTTCGACAACACTGTTTATGAGGTTAAACTGTGCTGACTGGTCAGAGTAAACTTTGTCAGGATAGAGGTCAGCGCCCACCATGTCCACATAATCATTGCCGGGATAAGAATTTCTCACTTTGTCGATGGCCGCAAGCTTACCTTGGTCAGATGTGCTCATGGTCCATACCCAGATGAGGTTGTTCAACCCGTAAGTGTTGGTGAGTTCGTCATGGAGCTTAATCCAAAGCTGCTTTGTCACATCCACGCCGTCCTTACCCCACCAGAACCATGCGCCCCAAGTGAAGTCGCCGGCGGCTTCGTGGAACGGACGCCAAATCACAGGAATTCCTGCATCCTGAAGAAGTTTGAGATAGCCTGCCAATTTTTTAACGTCGTCATTCCATGTTTTATTTTCCCAGGTGCCGTCAACAAGCACATTCTTGGGCTGGAAATCGGTCTTGTCAGGAGAGCAAGTCCCATCCTTCTTGATGTCGCTGCCTTCCTTTGCCGACACATTCCAGTGCCAGGTCATAGCCGGGATGCAATTCATGTCCCAAGCGGTTTTCACCGGAGTGATGTCACCGTAGTTGATCCAGTTGTCAGGCGACCAAGCAAGATGGATGTAGTCAAATCCGGCTATAGCGGGGAAGTAGCCTGATTCCTTCTTAATGTAGTCACAGAAAGTGAGTTCCCAAGCCACGCCTCCCATAGCACCTGAAAGCTGTTTCTTGCCGTAATTCTCAAGAAGGAAGTTGTAGACATTTTTAGCTTCCTGAGTAGCATTGGGGTTGATAAGCGATTTAGCCACGGCAGAAGGGTCAGCCGAGGTGTCCTTTATAGTTGAGAAGGATACAGAGTAAGCGGCAGCCGACACTTTAGCGTTGTCGCTGCGCACAACCGCACCTTCAGGGATAGTCAAAGTATAGTTTGTGCCACCTTGCAGAGTCACGGGAATAATGATAGACATACTTGTCAACGGGCTTACGGAAGCTGAAACCGCAGTTCCGTTAAGCGTGATGGCTACTGAAGAGTTAACAGTAACAGTAGAGGAGTAAGTAACGGTAATCTGGTTGACAGTCTTAGGGTCGACCTCAGCATCGGAAAGCGCCTTATCGTGACCGTAAGTACAGCTACGAGTAATGAGAGTCACATTCTGAGGCTGATCAGGCTCGTCGTTGCTGTCACTTCCACAAGCGAATGTGGAGAATCCCAAAAGGATTGCCGAAAATAAGTAAATGAATTTACGCATAGGTTTTTGTTAAGCTTGAGTTTTTGATATTGAAAAAGAAAAACAGCCCGCCCGTTACATGGGCGGGCTGTAAGATAGAATATAAAGTTTCAGGTTAATTACTCAATGGTAACCTTAGTACACTTCACGTTGTCACCGTTGAGGAGGAATGTACCGCCCCACCATTGCTGTGTGTAAGCAGCATCCAACAATTCCTGAGTCACAGGAATCGACACACGACCCTTGTTGGCTGCAAGGTCAATTTCAGTGAACTTGCCACCTTCGGTATCAGAACCGACTGCGCAATAGGAAGCATATGTCGGGCCCCAGTGACCTTCTATGATCTGTACTTTCCAGTCAGAGTCGAGAGGTGTGATGTAGAAGTATATAGTCTGTCCAACTTTTGCACCTGCTGCAGAGAGTTCTGCACCGGCATCAGAGAGGATGTTAGGCTGGTTGCCCCAGTCGTCAGCGATTGCCTCGCCTTCCCAAAGAGTTACTTCAAGAGAATTTTCCCATTCAACAGTTACTTTGTTTACAATAGTACCTGCACCTTGAACAACCATGGCAGTGGTAGACCAACCGTCATCAGTAGTCATGATGTCGTTAAGGATAGCGGAAGTAAGCTCGATTGACACAGTTGTCATTCCTTCCCAGTTGTCCCATTCTTCAATCATGTCGAATGAAGCCCAGTTAGCATTGTTCAACTGAATCTGGAATCCCTTGTAAGGAGCGATGTGGAATGTCATTGTTGCACCTGCGGGAACTCCTTCGAGAGCTTCTTTGTAGATACGGAATGCACCGCCGTCAGCCTCACCTGTCCAAGAACCGAGGTCATGAATCTGATCCATAACCACTTTTTCCACGTGAGTCATGGGGATAACAGCTATGTTGTAGCTGATTTCGCCATTGGAAGAAACAAGGGTCACAGTAGCGTTCTTGCCGGTAGAGCCGGGAATGCTGATGTAGAGAGTTTCACCGTTGAGGATGTACTGAACGCTTGCGCCGTTCACTTTGACATCAGTGAGCTTGTCGCCGTTAGCGACTGTGAGCACAAGGAGTTCACCGGCTTTGATTTCGTCGTCTTCGCCGGGAAGAACAGTAGCGTAAGCACATTCAGGAGCTGAAAGCTCGATAGCGGGAAGCTCAACTACTTCGCCGTTGGTCATAGTCACAGTCACAGCGTTTTCACCTGCGTTGAGAGTAGCGGGCACGATAACACTGAATGAAGTCTCAGTGGGGTTAGACACCTCGATGGCGGTAGACTCGATAGTAAGAGTCTTCACGTTCTGGAGATTCTTACCGTTGACAGTAAGCTGACCGGCAAGCGAAGCGGGAACAGGATTGTAAGCCACGTTCTGAGGCTTAAGAGTAGTCACAGGCACCTCAACGGTCAAGCCGCTGCCGGTGTTGAGAACCACATTACCTGACTGAGCGCCTTCGGGCACTTTCACGGTAAGTTCAGTAGCGCTCTTTGACTCGGGAGCCACAGGGTCAGCCACGTTGGGGAATCCGACAGTGGTAACCACTTCCATGTTCACACCCTTCAAGGTGAGGATGTCGCCAGCCCAAAGGTCAGCGGCGGGAATAGCCTGAACTTCCTCGGGAAGAGCCACGCCGATAGTGGCGATAGCAACCTTCACGCCTGAAGCGGGAATCATGCAGATAGAACCGTTGGAAACATTGGCGGGAAGAGTGAACTTGATTTTGCCGTCGGCAACAGCGAATTCCACTTCGTCACCGTTAGGCATAACCACTGATTTCACAAGGTCAAGGTCAGTACCGGCAAGAGCTATCTCGTCGCCCGGTTTAGCGTCGGAAAGGTCAGTAACCTTAGCAACAGCGGGAAGAGTCACGGCGAGTTCGTCGTCAGAGTAGATCCAGTTAGGCAATTCAGCGGCATCACTGATGATGACCTTGCCTGACTGAGCCTCTTCGGGCACGGTAAGACGGATTTCATAGCGGCTGTGGGCAGCAAACTCGGTTTCCGGCACAATCACCTCGTCGGCGAAGATAACTTCGTGAATCAAGTTGAGGTAATCGCCCTTGATAGTAAGCTCGTTTCCGGGCTTGATTGCAAGGGGAGAAAGAGTTTCGAGCACGATGGGCTCACTATAAGTAATGTCAGTAAGAGTGGTTATATCACCCTTGGAAGAGTGGAGCACAACTTTACCCACAGTAGCATTCTGAGGTACAGTGATGCGTATCTCCTCGTCGCTCACCACTGTAATGTCAGTGATGTCGCCCGCACCGGGAAGAGTGATAGAGTTGATTTGGTTCATGCCGGAACCGAGGAAGCGAAGTTCGCCGCCGCGAGCCACCGGGCATGGCCCGAAGACGTTAAGTTTAACGCCTCCGGTGTATTGATTGGTGTTGAACTCGTCGTCATCGTCATTACATGCCGTGAATGAAACGGAGCTCATCACCATCATGCAAGCCATTAATGCCGCAGATAATTTACGATATGTTTTCATTGTTAAGTCCACGTTTTAAGATTATTCAATAGGAACCACACGGATGTTGTCGATAAGCATAACGGGAGCGCAATCAGTACCGGCAACACCACCATGCCATACGAAGAATGTGAGACCCTGAAGGTCAGTAGGCTGCAGGCCGCGGCTTGCTGCACCGCCTTCGTTGGTGAAGGTGAATGTGTTGAGCTGTTGAGATATAGTCACCCACTTGTTGCCGGTGTCATAGGAACCGGTTTTCTGCCAGGGATTCCAAAGACCACGGGGAAGAGATGCATCGCCGTAGTAGTTATTATTTCCTGAACTGTAATCAACCAAGCTGTTAGGAGTGAACATCATCTGGAGAGCACATGACTGCCAAGGGCTGCTTGACGGAATGTAGCATTCAAACTTAAGCTGGAGATTTTCAAGACCGTAAGTATCAATCATTTCAGCAAACTCAGGACGATCGCAAAGATTGTCGTAGCCTGCGGAGGGTTCAGGCCAGTAGTTGAAGCAGAACTGGTCCTCAGCCCATGTGCCACCGATTTCACCAAGGAGGTCAGCGCCACCGAAGTAGAGGTAGTTGCCGTCGACAGCTTCGATGCCTTCATCCTGACCGGGGGTGTGGATAACACCGTTACGCCATCCGTGAGCGGTTTCGTAACCACCGTGTGAGCCATCCCAGTCGAAGAGGATGTTACGGGTATCGCGGAACTGGAACGCGGAGCGTCCGTTGCCGTAAAGGCTCTTCACGTTCATGTAGCCGGGAGTAGCATTCTCGGGAACAATGAAAGTAATCGCAGTCTTGTTTATAGAGGTAATGCTGCTGTAAGGCACATCGATATTACCTGCGAAGCTGATGTTCAACGGAATGTTGGGGTCGTCGATGAAGTAGTCACCGTAGAGGGTAACTTCTTCGCCGGCATGGGCAAACTCATTGGAGATGCTGCGAACCGACGGACCGGGCACAAGCACGTTGAAGTCATAGGTAGTGGTGTCGTTGGCGGTGTTGATCATATAGATCTTGTTGGTCACCACTTCGGGGATACCGCCGGGGACAGCCACGAGAAGAGTATTTTCAGTAATGTAGCTTGTGTTCAATATCGCTTTCTTGTCATTGAAGTACAATTCACGCACTGAAGTAAGGTTTTCACCCACAAGACACACAAGATTGTCAAGATAGGCACCGGTGATAAGCGAGTCGGGAGAAGTAGTGGTGCGCACGTACTTCACGACCGGAGAGCCGGTGGTCAATTCAAATTTATCGGGTTGATCCTCGCACGACACAGCGGTCACACCGAGTGCGATGGCTGCAACACCTAAGAACCAAGAATTTTTGAATATATTTTTCATTATTGTTTTCAGTAATTAACGGTTAATAAGCATATTCGGTACGAACATCACAGTCAATAGGATCCTTAAGAAGGTTGGGGTTCATAACCGCATCCTGAGTCGGGAAGGGCAAAGTGAAGCTGCTTGCTGTCACGTTAGGTGCTTCAGTCTGATCGTCATAACCGAATTCCACACCGTTGTCAGAGCCTGCCTTAGAGGGATCCCATACTCCATTCTCATAATAATATTTATATAGAGCATCAAGATTCCAGTAAGTGTTACGACGCTGTGATTTCAACTCGTTTATTGCACGGTTAACATCGTAGTAAGAAAGACGAACGTAGTCATACCAACGGTCACCTTCACCGGCAAGTTCAAGACGGCGTTCTTTCCACACATCGTCGAAAGTGATTGAAGCCTTGGGAGTCACACCGGGGATAGCACGGCCGCGCACAGCGTTGTAAGCTTCAAGAGCCGAAGCATTGCTTGTGGAAGCGTTGTTACCGAGGACAGCCTCAGCGTGGATAAGATAAACGTCGGAAAGGCGGAGGATGTGAGTAGCAAGCATGCTGAACATGTTACCTGCGGCAGTACCTGTAGCGGCTTCGTGGTCGTAACCGTTACCGTAAAGATGCTTCACATTGTAAGCACCGGTACCGCACTGCCATTGTCCAGGACCTCCCTTACCATAATCTTCAGCGTCATAGCTGAACTTGAGCACATCGAAACCACCCTTGTTGGTCCAGAAGTATTCGTAGTGGTCGCCCGGGAGCATCATAGTGGCTTTACGGCGGGTGTCAGTGTCGATACGGTTTTTGGGGTCAGTGTTGATGACATCGATGTTGAAAGCATCCTGAAGGTCAACGGAGGGACCACCCCAACCGCCCCAGCAGTCACCGAATTCATCGAATCCCTGAGGAGCAAGGTCACTCTGGAGAGTATTCTGCTGAGTCCAGGGGTCACGTCCTGCGCTCCAACGCCAAGCAATGAGTGATTCTTCGCTTTCGTTGTTCTGTAGACGGAACACGTCGGAATAGTTGGCAAGAAGGTGACGGCCTGAATTGTCGATCACGTCCTTTGAAAGCTTAGCAGCCATGTCAAGGTCCTCCTGATTACGGCTTCCGCTCATGTTAAGACCTGAACGGGTAAGGTAAACCTTTGCAAGAAGAGCCTCAGCGCAATAGTAGTCGATACGGCCTTTCTGAGCAGCTTTCTTGGGAAGAAGCTCCATAGCCTTTTCAAGAGTCATGATGATGTATTCGTAAACATCGGCACGCTTGATTTTGAACTTGGAGTTGTAAGTACCCTCAGTGATTTCCTTGGCATTGTCATGCACGATGGGCACATCGCCGAAAGTGCGCACAAGGTAGAAGTAAGCCATAGCCTTCCAAGTGAGGCACTCGCCGCGGGTGTAGTTCTTTACTTCCTCGCTGGGGCCGCTTGACTCGCCTATATTCTTGTAAACGGTGTTGGAGTGACCGATCACAGCCCAAAGAGAGTAAGACATGTTGATAAGGTCAGTATCGGTACCGTTGACAGTGAATGTCAGATAAGGAGAGCTACCCATATACATGTTGCCTGACATAACTTCACCTACCTTGATGAAACCACGCTGGAAGTCGTACCAAGGCGAGTTGTAGATGTAGTTAACACCCTGGTAGCACTGTTCATCGGTTTCGTAGAACGTGCCTACATTGTAGTTGTCCTCGTTGGGACGGTCAAGGAAGTCATTGCAGGATGACAATCCCATACCGAGCGCGGCAACTACGCCTAAGTATTTTAAATTTTTAATTTTCATGAAGAATCTTGTTTTAGATAGAATTAGAATGAAATATTTAAACCGAACGCATAAGTAGTAGGCGAAGGATAACGGCCATAGTCAAGACCGAATACAAGACCATTGGAGTCCTGGGTGGAAGCACCTACTTCAGGATCATAACCCTTATACTTAGTAAACGTGTGAAGGTTCTGAATATTGCAATAAACTCGCAGATTTTCAAGATGTAAGCGACGAAGCAATGATTTCTTGAAAGTGTAGCCGAGAGTTATGTTCTTAATACGTAGATAAGATCCATCCTCGATGTAACGGTCGCTGATACGGTCGTTGTCGGCAGGGTCGTTAAGACGTGCGGCAGGAGTCTTGCCGTCTCCGCCTTCTACACGGATGTTGGTGATGTCATCGTACCACTTGGCACCGTCGGCATATACCTTGTTGGGGTCAATGGGCACGAGCACTGCGCGGTCGTTGACTGAATTCAACTGGTTAGTCCAGGTGGACTTCATGTTGGTCAAGTTGATTGACAGGTAGTTCATAACGTCGTTGCCATAAGAACCATTCAAGAACACAGAGAGGTCGAAGTTCTTGTAACGGAAGGTGTTGGTCCAACCGAAAGTGAACTTGGGAAGCGGATTACCAATGACAGTCTTGTCGTTTTCATCGATAACGCCGTCACCGTTGATATCCTTGAATTTCAGGTCACCTACCCAAACGGTATTACCTTTATTGAAGTTGCCGTCAGTAGGCCAGGAGATAGTTTTGTCGACAGGTGAGTTCATCAAGTCGTCAAGATCCTGATAAACGCCTTCCACTTTGTAGCCGTAGAAGTTGTAAAGAGGCTTGCCGATTTCCGAGAGAGAAACCACGTCGCTCCACTGTCCGTAACCTGGAAGACCTGCGTCGTTGGCATTGGTGAGGGCTTTAAGTTTGTTCTTGTTGAAAGAAATCTGGAATGAGGATTCCCATTCAAATTCGCCTACGAAAGGACGACCTGTGATTTCAAATTCAATACCCTTGTTCTCGATTTCACCGAAGTTACCCTTAGGTGCCGCAAGAGCTGAAGAACCGTTACCGGAGGTACCCATGTAAGAAGGAAGTGACATAGACATCAACATGTCCTTGGAAGTCTTGATGTAAGCATCAGCCACGAAAGTAACGCGGTTGTTCAAGAAGTTAAGGTCAAGACCCACGTTCCACTGTTCCTGAGTTTCCCACTTGATACCGGGGTTAGGAATGTTGGCAGGACGGTAACCGGGACCGAGAGCGGAAGGCATACGGCTGATAGCGGAACCCCAGGCGTAACCGCCGATGTTGGAGTTACCGGTCTGACCCCATCCGAGACGGAGTTTACCGTTGTCAAACCATTCAGCTGTGTCCTTAAGGAATGATTCGTTGGTGAAACGCCATGCACCGGCAACAGAGTGGAATCCTGCCCAACGGTTTTCAGGACCGAAGTTAGAGCTACCGTCGTAACGATAGGTATAAGTCAAGAGGTAACGATCGTCCCAGTTAAGAGTTTCACGGGTGAAGAACGAAGCCATAGCGGAGCTACCGAATCCGGCAGAGATGCTGTAGGAGTTCTTGTTACCGAGAGCGGGGTTGTGAACGTTGTTGGCAGGAAGACCTGAAGCGAAGATGCTTGTGTAGTCCCAGCTTGATTCCCAGCATTCCTGACCAACCATGGCGGTGTAGCTGAGTTTGTTCCATTCACCGTTATAAGAGATGTAGTTCTTCAACTGCCAGAACCAAGAAGAGTTCTTCTGGATAGAGCTTTCGTTGTTGCTGCGCACCCAAAGACCGAGGTCAACGGTGGGTTTGAAGCGGTCACCCTTTGACGCGCTCACGTCGTAACCGAATTCAGCGTGCCAAACGAGGTTCTTGATGGGAGTAACGTCGAAGAAGATGTTACCGGTCAATTTCTTACGGTGGAGCTTGATTTCGTCAAGCATGGCAAGCGCGATGGGGTTAGGGTTAGAATAACCTTCACGCACGATCGAAGAATAGTTGCCGTCGATATCATAGATAGGAATATCAGGCAATGTAGTCAAAGAGTAGTTGATGATACCGGCTTCACCGTCGGCGAGCTTGAGGTTTTCATCAGTGTCGCTGTAGGTAGCTGAAAGACCAAGCTTCAACCATGATTTCAACTGAGCGTCAAGGTTGGCGCGAACAGAGAAACGCTGGAAGTCAGAACCAATCAAAGTACCTTCCTGGTCCATGTAAGAACCTGACACGTAGTACTGGATTTTTTCAGTACCACCCTGTGCCGATACCTGGTGCTGATTCTGGAGCGCGGTGCGGAAGATTGCATCCTGCCAGTTGGTACCAACACCGAGCACTGAAGGATCGGAATAGTAATCATTTGCCTTGCCGTAACCGTTGGCAACATAGTCATTGTAAAGTTCAGCGTATTCACGGAGGTTCATCAAGTCAAGACGCTTGCTCTGATGATTCCATGCAACCATACCGTCATAAGTGAATTTAGCTTCGCCGGCTTTACCGCGCTTAGTGGTGATGAGCACTACACCGTTGGCACCCTGGGCACCATAGATAGCGGTAGCGGAAGCATCCTTAAGGATTTCCATCGACACGATGTCGGAGGGGTTGATTGTAGAAAGAGGTGACACGGTGGACACTTTACCGTTACCGAGAGCGTCACCAAGACCGAAGTCGGCACCTGAGTTACCGCCGCCTTGTATAATCACACCGTCGATTACATACAACGGCTCGGCGTTGGCGTTGATGGTAGCCTGACCACGAACACGGATTGAAGATGAAGAACCGGGGGCTCCTGAGGTGGTCATCGCGGTAACACCCGATGCACGTCCCTGAAGAGTCTGGTCAAGGTTGGTGATCACCGAACCCTTGAGGTCATCCTCATTCATTGATACGGAAGCACCGGCGAGGTCACTCTTTTTCATTGTACCGTAACCCACAACCACAACTTCATCAAGGCTTACGCCTGATTCTTTAAGTTGCACGGTGACATTGGTACGACCGTTAAGAGCAACTTCCTGGGTCTCCATACCCACGTAAGATACTACTAACACTGCGTCGGGTTTGGACACCTTAATGGTAAAGTTACCATCAAAGTCGGTAGCCGCACCCACAGAAGTTCCTTTTTCCATCACTGTAGCACCGATAGCGGGCTCACCCGACGGCTCAAGGACGACACCCGTAACGGATGTCTGAGCAAACGCTCCCAGTGACACGCTTATAAACAACGCCACCAGAAGGGCTCTAAAGTTCAAAAGGTTTTTTGTAACCATGAGCAATTTTTAAGGTAAGGTTAATAATTTTTTGTTGGTTTGTTATTTAGGTTAAATAATTTGCATTGCGTTACGATTCTTGCACTATTCCATTTTCCACCGCTTTAAGTTATTATTAGGTGTTTAAACATGAATAATTAAAAATCACTTTGCAAAAGTATGCAGAATAAGGCACATAAAATAATACTTTTTTATCCTTATATGATATTAAGTATATTTTATTTTAAGTGTCGTTATGACACTTTATCAATACTATTTTACAGTGTGTTTCCTGTAAAATTCAGTTACGCGGGGATTCCAGTCGGAATAGTCCACAGTGTGACCCAAATCACGGTATATCACGAACTGTTTAGGCGCGTCGATGAGATTGTAACCTGAAAAATTAATGTGGGGCGGACAAGTGGGGTCCTGAAGTCCAACTCCCATAAGTACGGGGCATTTTATCCAGCGTGCTAAGTTTTTAATGTCAAAATAACTAAGATTACGGTACATTTCGTCGTCGGTCATTCCTTTTTCGCGGGCGGCTTTCTTTATCACGTCGCCGGGCCAGTTGACTATTCGGAAATAGTCGGGATAGTCCGAGAGAAATGGGATGTAGGGAGCTATGGCATTCACTCTGCCGTCAAGCGCTCCCGACACGAGGGTTAGGGCACCACCTTGGCTTCCACCATCAGTGAAGATATTGCGTGTGTCGGTTTGTGGCAATTGATAGATAAAGTCTATGAATCTTATGACATCCATGAATGCCCCTCGATAATAGTAGTTATCTATGTCTTCAAGATTGTAAACGGCCCAATCACCATATTTATTGTGTGCGCTGTTCAGTCCTTGACCGCGAACATAGGTCTGAAACTCGATTAAATCGGGATTTGACTCGGAATCCATGTCCCACGGCTGCGCTCCGTAACCATTATAATAAATCTTCGCAGGGAATTTTCCTTCCTTCACGGGAAGCATCATGTAGCCCCTGATTGTGTCGCCGCCGAGTGAACGCATCTCCACAAAATACATTTTTCTCGACTTTCCTGATTTCTCAGGAAGCTCAGTGACAGCGTATTGCGGCTCCACCTGAGCAAGCTCGGCGATAGCGTCGTCCCAGAACTTGCGCAAGTCAGGCATGTTGTCAGGCAGCGAAACTATATTCTCCGGCTCATACCCGAAGTTGATGTCAAGCACCTTGCTCTCGCCGTCGAAAGCTGAAAGGCGGTAAAAACCGGGAGCCGATACCTCGGGGTCAAAATTAACAACCGTTGGCACGCCTTTAGCAATATTTAACTGCACGGTTTCCTCCTTCACAGGCTTGAAATCGTCGGTCGTGACCTTGACGAGAAGCACCGAAGCGTTGGCGTTGCCGAGAGTGTCGGACACCTCAAGCGTGAACGACGGAAGTTCCGGCGCAAGCCACCACCAGTCATTGTCGTTGGTCGGCACCACTTTGAGATCGACGGCTGCAATTTCTGGGGCTG
>DAAL01000167.1 GCA_001701065.1 Bacteroidales bacterium GP4 | reverse complement strand
GATGTGTATATCAACGGCAGCCGCATCAACAGCGACTACCTCAACCCCGTTTTCACGGAATTCAACAAAGCCCACATGTACCAAACCTACGACATTACTCCTCATCTTAAAGATGGCGACAACACTATAGGCGCTGTGCTCTCCGAAGGATGGTGGAGCGGAGGTGCAAGTTTTGTAGGCGAAAACTGGAACTACTACGGCGACCGACAATCATTCCTGTCAATGATATCGGTTACCTACCGTGACGGCACAACCTACACTTTCGTAACCAATCCTCAGGAATGGAAATCATTCAACGACGGACCATTACGCTACGGCAGCTTGTTTCAAGGCGAGATATACGACGCGACAAAGGAGAGCGACATCGAGGGATGGGCTTCCCCTATATATGACGACCAACACTGGCACATGGCAATCGAAGCCTACTATCCATTTGAAAATTCCCCATCGCTTATAGGTCAATACGGCGAAGGAGTCACAGCAGTCGACACCCTGACCGCAAAAAATGTCAAGGAGGTGCGACCGGGAGTGTTCGTCTACGACATGGGGCAGAATTTTGCGGGAGTGCCGCTTATCACTCTCAATGATATGCCTGCCGGCAAATTGATTAATATGCGATTTGCCGAAGTCAAATACCCCGACATGCCGCAATACGCCGGACACGAAGGAATGATTATGCTGGAGAACATCAGGGCAGCAATGGCTCAGGACCGTTACACAACTAAAGGAAGCAGTGAAGAAACTATATCCCCTCGTTTCACATACCATGGATTCCGTTTCATCGAAATCACAGGCTTAGACAAGCCGCTTACGGTAGAGAAAGTTAAGGGCATCGTACTTTCCTCATTACAAAATACCACTGCCCACTATGAATGCTCCAATGCCAAGGTCAACAAACTTTGGGAAAACATGATGTGGTCAGCCCGCTCCAACTTCTTCTCCATCCCCACCGACTGCCCACAACGCAACGAACGCATGGGATGGGCAGGCGACATATCGGTATTCTCACGCACGGCACTACACATCTCACCATTATACCAATTCCTGTGCCGCTATCTGACCTCGATGCGTGACACCCAGCATCCGTCAGGCAGATTCATGGAAGTAATCCCCATGAGCGGAGGTTTCGGCGGACTCTTATGGCAGAGCGCAGCAATAACGGTGCCATGGGAATGCTATCAAATGACAGGCGACACCACCGTACTTGCCGAGCATTACGATGCCATGAGCCGCTACATCGACTATGTGAAAGGACATTCTATCGATAAA
This sequence comes from Bacteroidales bacterium GP4, assembly GCA_001701065.1. Lineage (GTDB taxonomy): Bacteria > Bacteroidota > Bacteroidia > Bacteroidales > Muribaculaceae > Muribaculum. The sequence goes on along the minus strand of DAAL01000167.1, from coordinate 10,639 downwards.
AATTCCGGCATAATAGTCCAGGAACGGGCATGGGGCGACCTCTGCGACTGGCTTGGTCTTGAGGACGGTAAAAACGACAAATCACTTGTGTGGGAAGCCTACTGGTGCTATGACCTTGAACTTATGACAAAAATCGCCGGTATACTCAGCAAAACCGAAGAAGCCACCAAGTTCCGAAAATACCGGGATGAACGAGTTAAGATGTTCAACGACATCTACATCGACCCAATAACCCACAAAACACGATTCTCATCGTTCATCGCTGAAAAGGTGGGACAACCGGTGGACATACAGACGAGCTATGCCCTCCCACTGCAATTCGGATTGGTCGACAAATCGCACAAAAATGAATTTATAGCCAACTTCCGCAATACACTGACACGCAATAACGTCACCGACACCGGAATAGAATGCGCCCCCTACTCTCTTATGACCGGATTTATAGGCACGGCATGGATAAACCAGGCACTTTCCGGCACCGGCAATTCTTACGATGCCTACAAACTGTTGACCCAAGAGGAATATCCGTCATGGATTTACCCTATAAACCAAGGAGCCACAACAGTGTGGGAAAGACTAAATTCCTATACCCATAAGGACGGATTTGGGAGCAACAACAGCATGAACTCGTTCAACCACTATTCTTTCGGCGCAATAGGCGCATGGTTAATCAACAACAGCATAGGAATAGCGCGAGATGAAGAATCACCAGGTTTCAAACACTTCTACCTGTGCCCCGAGGTCGACCCGTCCAACTCCATCACCTATGCGTCAGGACATTTTGAATCGCCCTACGGCAGAATAGAAAGTTCATGGCGAAAAGATGGCGACAAAATCAAATATCGTTTCACCGTTCCGGCAAACACTTCCGCCACCCTCGTTATAGACGGGAAGAAAATAAAAGAACTTTCCCCCGGACAGCACAATATATTCCTTCCGGTCAAGAGCAACGATTGAAGAAAAACGATAAAAAACGGTGGAGCAAATTTGCTCCACCGTTTTTTATCGTATCTATTATACTAACTACTTCAAATATATCTTCTTACCATTAATAATATAAATACCGGATGGAATCAAATTAAGATTGTCAGATTTACCCACTTTTATTCCTTTTAAAGAATACACATCCCAAACATTAGAATCATCCGAAACGACATTATCAATACCTGATATATCGGATATTATCACCGCTCTCAAATTTTTGTCATAACTCCAACGGTAATTATCAGGAAGAGGTATAACGAAATATTCACAGTCACTCTCAGTAAGAACATATCCATCAGCTCCCTCGATAATTGCTTTTCCAACTTCAAATCCGGTTTCTTCTATGAAATGAACTCTGAAAATGACGCTCATTTCGGCAGTAATGTATATCTTAACGCCTTTAGCTATAAAGATATCCGTCAGGTCAGTACATCCACACAGATATATATCAGTTTTAGTCCATATACTTCTACTTCCGCCTACACCGGATATATATCCACCATCAATCCACAGATAACCATAATTTTCTATTCCAACACTATCATTTCCACCGTCAATAGAACCGGAAACTACTGTCAAAGAACCGTAATTTATGATTCCACCAGTCACTATACCTCCATCAACAACAATTATACCTTCCGTAGAACTTTCTGTGCCATTGATTATGGCTGTAGTTGTACCGGAAATAGTAGTACCGTAATATATATTTATTGTTCCTGATATATTTATCACAGGTGTCACGAGGCTTACAATTTTACCTCCTTCGATTTCTACCGTTCCTCCTTCATTTCGAATAATATCAGAAACTCCCGATGCATCGCCACCTCTCCATATGATTTTACCTCCAGGCATAACATGAACAAATGCTTCCCTAAAATTACGTATATAAATATTGACATCAATAATGAGAGTACCGTGTACATAAATATGGTTATTACCCTCGCAACCATCGACTTGTAGGTTCCTAAATGTCACACATGAACCTCGACCTATGATTACATTTCCTCCACATAAACGAATAACTTTATTTTCCTTGCCATTCTTACCAAGACCATCAATAAATGCCTGCAAGTCATTCCCAAAGTCAACATCTTTATCTATGTCAAGTCCATCCTCAGAAGGGACTATCTCAACAGGATTCTCAGATGTTCCTTTATCTCCACCGGCTAATCCGTCAATAAACGACTGGAGATCATCGGAGTTGGATAAATCCTTTTTCTCTCTTAACTGAACTGTGTGGAGGACCTCATCATAGTAAGCCTCTCGGTCTGACGGCATTTCCAAGAATGTCATCTTTGCAAAATCCTCTTTAGTTATAGTATAATTATTACTCAACAAAAATGATTTTTCCAATTCAAATTTTGACCAATTGGCAGAAAAAGTCCAGTCATATTGGAGAGCCGATGTTATAGTAATTTTAGTATCAGACTGCAGACGAAGTTTCGGCAATTTTACATCTCCCGTAACCAAAGAAGAACCGGAAACATAGATAGTTTCAACTGCCAAACTTGGACTACCTGTAATTGAGCCCGATACTAAATCAGTATACATGGCTTCAATCTGTCCTCCTTTATAATATGTATATTTTGCATGTATGGCACCATCACGAGACGCGATATATCCATCATCTATTCCAAATGTTCTTGCCTCTACGACATATTTATTGACACCTAAACCCTCTACAGTTCCACCTAACATATTAATAACACCTTCTCCTTTAATAGTCGGATAATCATATTTATTCTCTAAAGTTCTTATAATTCCTCCGACAATCATTACTTCGGTAGTTCTATTACAGTTCAAAAAAGGTATCTTCAGATTAAATTCTCCGGAATGTACAAATACTTGGTGTCCATTTGCTTCAATAAAAGATCCTGAATTTTGTTCTTCAGCATAAAGATTCTTTATTATGACATTTTCACCAAATGTAAGATTTCCTCCATTAATTAAGAAACTTGAATAATGGTGAAACTGGCTGTTACCATCATAAGTTATATCTTCAAATTTCAACATACCCATTCCACTAACAGTGAAAACGAAATCAGCACCTGTATTTTTATCAAAATCATCTGCCACCTTGATTGGTCCGCCGGTAAGCTTAACGAATGCACCCTCTTTCACATCAATAGGTTTATCAATTATTATTCCTTCTTCCGGGATGTCAATTATTCCAATATTAACAAAGTCAGTATTTCCCTCTTTTGCTATTTTATCAATCAAAGCTTGTAAATCATCAGCGGTCTTTAATTCCGGGTCCTCAATCTTTTCTCTCACTTTAACACAATTATCTTCAAGATACAATTCCCAATTCTCCGGTTGCGAATAATTTTTATTTGGAATAAATGACATTTTTTCCACATCTGATTGCGTAAGCTCATATACTCCAGATTTACCGAATGCAATTTCATTTTGCTTATTTATTTCCGTACGAGTTTGGAAACTTATTTTATTCTTTAGCGGAGAAGTATAAACCGGTGTGATATTAAACTTGTCATTCATGCTCGCAAAAGCATGAATGACAGCGTCTCCACTAAAATTGTATACTCCATCCCATGCATGAAACATATATATGGATCCACCAGATATATTGACCTGATCTTTTGCACTACTTATATTCACAGTCCCATATATTTCTCCTGATTCCACCTCAAGGATATTCGAAGAGTTCCCGTCAGTGTCTATCATTTCTTGATAGGCATAGTTAGATTTATATGGAAGCATATCACCTCCAGTCAATCGGAATGTACCACCTGATAATTCAACCAATCCGGTATAAGAGTAAGATGATGGTCCCGATTTAATAACTGCAGTTTCAGCAAGTTCCACATAACTATTATCGGAAATCTTTAGAATTGTTCCATCATATGTGGAATTAGGTTGTAAGGTCCCGTTAATAAACTTCACTTTAATTCCTCCATGAATCTCCAATGCTTTGGACCCAGGAAAAGAATAGTTGGCGAGGTCAATTTCAGTAACATCATCAGCACGTGATACAGACCGTGAACCAAGTCCATCAATAAACTCCTGCAAATCGGCTTTCTGTGCATTTGCCGACATTGCTACACTTATTAGCAGCCCAGTAATTAATGAGTAGTATTTTCTCATTGCATAAAATGTATTTTGCCCTCTGACCGCCACTGTCCGGCATTAATAAAAAAGATTGTCACTACCCCTATACAAAAATAGCGTGGCGATCTATATCGGTTGCCCGTTCCACACTTCAGGCTCTCGCATTGCCCATCACAGAAGAACGAGCAACGTAGAACCCACGCCGATGCTTTATATTAGTAAAAGTATAAAACATCCCATGAGCGTCCTCCGTTGCTTTACTCTTGACTGTGATTCTGAATTTGCGAGATTCGAAGTGTCAAGAACAAAGCGCATGATAACGCTTTTCTTATATATGGCGATTCCCAGTCCCCATTCCCGGCATATCTAATGCTATGCCTCGGCGTGAATGCAGGAATCAATCGCAAAGATAATTAAATAATTTTTAGCTTTAAAAGATTTTAGAAAATTTTTTCGTTGTTGTGGCTTTAAAGGGAGTTTTGTAAATTTGCGGTTAAAATTAGAGCGATTATGGACAAGAAAGATTTAAGAATAGTGTTTTTAGGGACTCCGGAATTTGCGGTGGAGAGCCTTAACAAGATATGGGATAACGGTTTCAACATAGTGGGCGTAGTTACCATGCCCGACAAGCAAGCCGGCAGAGGACATGGATTCATCCAGTCGCCAGTAAAGCAGTGGGCTGTGGCACATGATATCAAGCTCATGCAGCCGTCCAACCTCAAAAGCCCTGAATTTGTGGAGGATCTACGCAGTCTTAACGCCGACCTCTTTGTGGTGATAGCATTCCGCATGTTGCCGGAGGTGGTGTGGACCATGCCTCGTCTCGGCACATTCAATCTTCATGCGTCCTTGCTTCCGAAATACCGCGGGGCGGCTCCTATCAACTGGGCAGTGATGAACGGCGACACAGTGACAGGTGTGACCACTTTCTTCCTCAAACACGAAATAGACACCGGCGACATCATCGACCGCAAAGAGGTGGCGATACTTCCGGAGGAGAATGTGGGCGACGTGCATGACAAACTCATGGCACTCGGAGCCGAATTAACCGTCGAGACCCTTAACAACATCCTCAACGGCACACTCCATACCATACCACAGGATGAACTTATCGCAAAACAGGAGCCTACTCCGGCACCAAAAATATTCAAGGAGACACGCCGTATCGACTGGAACCGTCCAGCAAAGGACATCCACAATCAAGTGAGAGGGCTATCGCCCTACCCCGGAGCTTGGACCGAGTGGAACACTGCGGAAGGCTCAACCCTGACTTTCAAAATATACAAGACAGCACTGACAGGCGACAAAACCAACGCCGCCCCCGGGACAATCAAAGTAGACGGCAAACGGCCGATGGTGGCATGCGCCGATGAAATGCTTGAAATCCTGAATCTGCAAGCCGAAGGAAAACGCAAGATGAACAGCGATGAATTCCTTCGTGGACTTCACGTCACCTTGACAAGCTCAAATTAAAGTTTATACCGTAGCTGCTGTTGGATGTGGGATAAGCACTCGACGAAATCAGCGGAGTGTTGACCTGATGATCGAGGAAAGCCCCGAGAGTGACACGGCGGTTAAGAACGTAATTTGCCGAGAAATTGAAGCCCAAGGTGCGTGTACCTGACGTGGCTTGGGTGTAGTTGGACTCTATACGGCGTATCAAAGCATGGTTCTGCTGTATAGAGAAATCGGCATTAAGAGTCAGGTCATTGCTTATTCCCCTGCCGCTTCCAGCCATTTTCAGGACGGTGTTGAATCCCACTATCTTGTAACCGAGGCCCAGTGTGATATTGTGGCTCTGCGCTTCCACGAGTTGTCCGGCATCGGAGTTAAGCGTGAGAGTACGGCTGTCACGGTATTCACCGGTTATCTTAAGGTCATTTTTCAGAGTCACCTGCACCCCTATGAGCGGCGCGAATTTCTCGGTAATAGCCACTGACGAGATGTTGTAAGGCGATGACGGGATGGGTTCACCTGTTGTCTCATTAAGCGTGAAACCCCGGTCACCGTCCACTTCCATCCAGTTAAGGAACGAGCCGTAAGACCCCACCGAGTAAGTACACTGATAAGCATGAGTGAGCACGAACGCCTTAAATATATTTCCGAGATTACCCACACGTATCAGTCCGTCGTAAGTGACACGCCAGTTAGGCAGCATAGCCGACAGCGACGGGAACGGCGACAAATAGATGCTCTTCGCATCCATGCCTGAATACGCAGCAAGAAATGCCGGAATGAGCACATCGCTGCTTGCAGTGTTCACTCCTCCCACCTCGGGATTGAAAGGTCGCCCGGCATTAGGGTTATCCTTCATAAATCCACCCATAGGATAATTGTATCCGACATACTGGCTCTCTATGCGCTGCGCTATCACCGGAATATTGGCAAGGAACTTGTCAAAGGCATCGCTCTGATAGCCGTTATCAGCATTGGACGAGCGAAGCGCCGTAGCTATAGCCACATGGGTCTTGGTATAGCTGCCGCTATGGGTAGTGGGAATGTTATCGTACATGAACTGCATACTCGAAGTGCGGTTATCAGTACGGTTATTTGTAAGCTTTATCTTAAGTCCCCTTATAGGCTCAAGGTCAATCTCGAAATTGAACTCATTGGTCCGAGACCATATGGCAGGCGAAGTCTGGTTATCGTCCAGCATGAGCCATCCACGTTCTTTGGCTTTCTCCACATAGTCCTTCCTTGTAAATCCAAAAGCAAAGTCAAGTCCCGGCGACATGGGACCATAGCCGCGTGACTGTCCAAACGCATCGCCGATGTCAGGACGGAATAACGGAAGCGAAAGCGAACGGGAGCTACGAAAACGCACCGACATGCTACGTACCGACATGGCTGCGCGCGCCGAGTAGGCTGCAACTTCCTCCCACATGCCTTTACGTTCTTTAAGCACTTCGGTGATTGTGAATTTAATATTCTGATCGCCACGTGTGAGCACATTCACCGTATTTTGGTCCACAACCTCGGTTTTAACAGGGAACACTTTTCCGTCAGTGGTGACGGCGGTAACTTTCACCTTATTATTACGCAGATTGTGGCGTATGACAAGATTCGTGTCAGGAAGGAGCTTGTAAGTACGCTCAAACTTTTTAGCCTTCTGCCTTGTCGCCTGGCGGCGATTATTGGAGAAACGCTGGTTAATCTTTTTCAGATAAGACGATTTATTATAGAGCGTTTCGAGGTTTATGCGTCCGTCCACATTCCATGAAGCCTGATTGGCGATGGTGTTGCCAACTTTTATGCCGTCAATAGTCGCGCCGCGATTCCAATTGTAAGTGGCATTGTAGCTCACGTTTCCGTTAAGGAAGTCAAGAGCCGGAATGTAGTTGAACGGGGCTTTGTAAGAAGCTACAAAATTCTGGTTATACGCCCAAGGGGTACCCAGATGCATGATACTTTGCATCACCGTGTCCTTCCACTCCTTGTAGCGGTCAGGGAACAGTTTCTTGTTGACCGCACCTATAGGTTCTTCGATACGAGCCGAAGTATTGGACGTGAACGACAGATTGAGCGACTTGGTAAGATTCCAAGTCAGCGACAGTTGACGGTCCCAAAGGAAATTCTTCGACACCGACACCGGCAGGCGGAACATTTCATCAATCTCACTGCGTGTCTGCTGCTCGTAATAGTAACGTGACATGGTGGTGAGGAATGAGATGTTTGCCGGCAGATAATTAAACTCCCATTCCTTTACAAACTTCCAGTTTTTGGAATCGGACTTCAACCATCCGAAAGGTCTTAACCCTTTCACGTAAGGAGTCCACGAGTACTGGAACGAGCCACGGTAATCATTGGTGTACTCGTACTCAGTTGTAGGATTCCGTTCGCTGCGTTTATTGAAGGAGAAGTTGAATGTGAAATTTGCCGGATCCCAAGGCATGGGATTGGTGCTCTTCACATCAAACCGCAGCCCCGATATGCTGAAACTCTTGACCGACGTGTGCTCAACCGAATAATTCTTGATTGAATCACGCTCCTGCTTTGTGGCGGCATCGGACAATGCATCGGAGAGCAATACATCCTGGTCGAGAGGATTATATTTAGGAGTTATGGTCTCTTCGGTCATTGAGAAGAATATGGGAGCTTTAAGTTTTGCCTTCTCGGGGAGGAAACGACCAAGGTCAGCCTGAACGGCAAAGTTATACTGCCGAAGGTCATCAAGACGGCGAGAATTAAGCGACTGGTCCACAGCACCGAAACCGGCAGTCTCAATGTGGGCACCGAAATTCAGTGAAGCTATGTCCGACAAGCCGAGATTCACATTGCCCTTCAACGCCCAGCCTCCGCTTTCGTCAAAGTCAGTCACCTTAAGCTCATTCACCCACACTATCGCATCCTTGGTGGTGGAAGCATTGTTGCGTATACCAATCAGCATCACGCGCACATCACTGAGCGACGGATTGCCGAGCACCGACATCCTGTTTTTCTCATTGTCAGGGTCACGCTCGCTGTAAAGCGTTCCATAGTTCACCGAACTGTTTTCCGAAGCTTTCGCCTGGTTTCGATGACGCTTCAACTGCACAAAATTCTGCAACGCAAAGTCGAGCCTGTTGCTTAAAGGCCACACGGCATAACGCCCGTTGGGAGTATCGGTGTCGGGGTATTTGGTCGCGCTATGTGGAGTCAGCGTGAGAGGTATCTCATATTCGTAATAGTTGTTTTTAATGTCGGTACCTATGCGCACAAACAGCGACACCTCTCCGGAACGAAGATTGGTTACATCGTCAATAAGGCTCTCGGCATGTACCCACATCTGCAACCGCTTATAATTGCGCAGGTCATGCTGAGTGTTGCGGTAGACTCCGCGCGCGTCGCCGGCATGAAGACCGGTGACTTTGAGCGACATGGACTGCTCATTGAGTTGAGTTATCTGCGACTGGCTCGGGTCGGAGATACGTGTGACCTGCGGCGGCAATACATAGTTGACCGGCTCACGGCTTGCATTTTCCTCGATGTTCACCACCGAAATGTCAAGCGAACCCTCAGCCGGGGTGTCGCCTCGGTTATTAAGGTTGAAGTCGTAAGGTCGCCACTCCCCTCTCACAAGTTCCAGTGTCGCAAAGCGCAGATGAGTAACTTTCTTAAATCCCGTCATGAACATGCGCACAAAACGGATGGTGGAAAAATCGGAAATAGACCCGACAATGCGCTCATAGTCGCTCAAAGGAATCTTAAACTGATACCATTCCACTTCCTGCCTTCCGCCGTTACGTGTAGGCACAATGGACACTTGCTTGTCAGTTATATAATTTTTTCCCACCACAAGGTCCTCGGGACGTATCGACACCTTGTACTGGAAATAACGCTCATACTCGTTCAAGGTGTTGTCCTGATTGATATCCTCCACATCGGGTCCGGTACGCGCCGACTGATAAAGCGGGTCAGGAGCATCCTCCGGCGACAAAGAGTTGCCTTCTACTCCGTTGTAACGCTTGTAGCGTTCAAGAACCGACAACCGCTGCTCGTCATAGTCATAACCACGGTAGAAATGATAGTTATCGCCGGCAGGGTCATTGAACGGCGAGAAAGGATCATCCTCCATCCTCGATATAGCATCGGGGGCAAGTTTCATCCTCAACTGCTCAAGATAATTCTTATAGGACGAAAATCCGAACTCATCGGCATTAATAAGCCCGTCAAGCCCCACATCCTGCACAAGACGTGAAGTTGTAGCGTTGTCAAACGCATAAGTCAATGAATTCTGGCTTGAAACTCTACCCCATACAGTTGATTGCAGGTACTGATCGTTGCCGTCAAACGGGATTCCATTCTCATAGGATTTCAGTCCGTCCTTAAGTATATCCTCGCTTATCTCGCCGAAGTTGAAATAAAGATCACCTCCCTCGTAATTGGGATTTTCCGGGTCAAGGAAAGGATTCATCAGCCAAAATTGCACATACTCTATATTAGCCTGCTCGAAATTGGTGTTGTCAATTTTACGCATGATTCCGCCCCACCGCTTTTCAGGAGAAAGGAGCGCGCCCTGATTGTCGATGTTTACGGCATCGAGGTTATAAGGTCCTCGCTCAGTGGGATAGAATGACAGGTTAAGAGTCTGGACTATGTTGGATTCACCGTAGTTAAGCTCACGTCCCGGAAATATCTCGGTGGAAAGCACTTCACGCACATAAGGATTGGACAATTGATCGAGGTCAGAGGATATGTAACCCGGCGCAAGGCTTGAATTTCGCTGAGTGAACATGCGGTCGATGTAGTACCAGTTGAGCAACGCGCGGTTTTTGCCGTAATCGACATTATTGGACAACGCAGCCTCGGGGAAAAGTGCCTTCGGTCCCGCTTCATAGGGAGTGGATGCGAGATTCCAAGCATATGGCGAACGGAGGTCGATACCGGTCTGTGTCGATTCAAAGTCATCGATATAGGAACTTCCTTTATTGGACCCGCTTTTCTGGGCATGAGGCACTAACTGCGCAAACTCAGCCTGCACGCTGATGGTCGACGGCTGCACGGCATTGACCGTGGGAATCTTGTTAAGCAGATTAGTCAACCACATAAACTGCGAGGTATAGGACATGTTGAGTCCCCACATAGAGTTGTTTATGACCTCATCGCC
>DAAL01000196.1 GCA_001701065.1 Bacteroidales bacterium GP4 | reverse complement strand
CCTGTGCCGAGGGTAATCATGATGAAGTCCTTCATGCCCCGAGCCACACCGTAAGTCATCTCGCCTATGGCGGCTGCGTTGGCATCATTGGTTATAGCCACAGGCACGCCGAAAGCCTCGTTGAGAAGCTGAGCCAAGGGGATTCTTCCCTTCCACGGAAGGTTGGGAGCCATCTCTATGCATCCGGTGAAATAGTTGGCGTTAGGAGCGCCTACTCCTATGCCATGAATCTTACCTTCAGCGTCATGGAACTGGATGAGTGTATTAAGAGCGGTNNAGCGGTTCTAAGCTCAGCAATATAATCGTTGATGTCAGCGTACTTTCCTGTTTTAATGGAACTGCTTCCAATTACGTTGCCTCTTGCATCGACAATACCAAACACAGTGTTAGTGCCGCCTATGTCGATACCAATTACATAAGGTTTGCTCATAGTTATTAAGTTTTAGTTAAGTAATAGTGTTTTCTGAGTAAAATATCTTTCGTCCAAAGTAACCTTTGAAGAAAACATTAGACATTCTTTTACAAAGGTAGTGAAAAAATCATATGTTCATAACTTATTTAAGAAATTTCATTTAATAATTTCCCTAAAAATCGCCTAACCGTGCCAATGCGTGCTGCAAGAAGGGGTATTTGGCAAGCAATTCCTGCACCATCCGGTCATTTTCCGCCTTAATCCGTGACAATGTATCCGCATCTTGCGTCAACGGACGGTGCGACAGTTTGGCGGTCACCTTGGCAAGCTCTTTGGCGCGCGCCATGGTTGCATCGTCCATGAACGAATGTTTAAAGACATCATAAATGTATTTCACCGCCACATCCGACGGATGCACCATGTCGGCGGCATAAAACCGGTAATCCCGCAGGTCGTCCATCATGATTTCATAAGCCGGGAAATAGAGCGCGATATCAGGGAACTCGGCGCACAACTTGTCCACCGCAAGCAATAGCGTGGACTTGCTCAACTGATTGCCGTGGGCGCCGTCGGCAAGATGCCTGATGGGGCTTACCGTAAATATCACCTTAAGGTCAGGATAACGCGCCGCCACCTCGCGCAGCATCTTCTTCCACAGCCCGGCTATGGAGGTCACTGAAAGCATCTCGCGGGTAAAAGTGTCAGGGTGCAGCTTGTGGCAGTTAGCCACCACTTTATTGCTTGCCTTCTCACGGAATATCCATGCCGTGCCAAATGTCACCACCAGCGCCGATGCACGGCTCAACGACTCGACGCACTCACGCAGCCTGCGGTTGATGCGTTCAAGCACTTCCTCAGGGTCAGTGCCGGAAAACGCCGAATGGTGTGCGAAGCTGTGCCACACGCCTTCATGCTGAAAGAGGTCCTGCAAGGTGTAGCTGCGCCCGTAGAGCAGGTCGAGAAGTCCTCCGGCTATGGAAGCCGGATTGTAAAGCGTGCCGAACGGGTTCACATCGCAGTCCAGCATGTCACGCTGCAAGGCATGTCCCACATTGTCGGAAAAGCAGGAACCCAGCATCACCACCGCGCGGTCATGCGATATAAGCGTTTCATGCCCCTTCAGCGGAGCCACTGGTGTACGGAATTCTATCATGTCAATACATTTTATAGTCAATGGACAGCACCTGAAACTCAGTGCGCCGGTTTATCTGGTCAGCCGCTTCCTGGTCAGGCTCTTCAAGCCCCAGGATATACTCCTCAGTGAGCACGTCCCCCTCCTTGAACTGCGGGAAAGCGCGGGCAAGACGCTTTGTGATAGTTTTCGGCACCGACTCGCCGTAGCCCTGCGCCTTAAGGCGGTCAGGCTTTATGCCGGCTTTTATCAGATAGTCGATTACCGATTGCGCCCTGCGCTGCGACAGATTGATGTTATATTCGTCAGTTCCTTTGCGGTCAGTGTGCGACCCCATCTCTATCGTCACGTTAGGATTGTCGTTAAGCACCTGCACGAGCGAGTCAAGAGCCACCATGGACTCCGGACGCAATGTGGCTTTGTCGAAGTCGTAGAATATGTTGTCCACCACATTGGGCTTGGTGAGCGACGCAAGCATGAAGTTCACCGTGTACTCCGCGTCCTCCTCAGCCTCATCGGAAGTAAATTCCTGCTTGGCGTTGAGATACCCCTTCGCTCCTGCCAACATGACATAGCTCACGCCGCGCTGCAGCGGAAACGAAAACGACCCGTCCACCTTCCCCACCGCCTTGCGGTTGGAGCCGTCGTTACCCACAATCCTTATCACGGCGTTAGGCACCGGCTCCTCGTCGAGGTCGGTCACCATGCCTGAGATGTTGATGCGCAGGTCAGGAAGAAGGAAAGAAAATATGTGGTCATAGCCGCGGGCATCGCCGCGGTTGGAACTGAAATAACCGCTCTCGCCCTCGCCGAAAGTGATTCCGAAGTCATCCTGCGCGGAGTTCACCGGAACGCCCATATTGGTTACGCTCCATCCCCCCGAGGGCTGCTTGCGGGCACGGTATATGTCGAGCCCTCCCAGTCCGGGATGCCCGTTGCTCGAAAAGTAAAGCAGCGAATCCTCCCTGACGTAGGGGAACACCTCATCGCCGGGAGTGTTGATGAACTCGCCGAGGTTTTCAAGCGAACCTGCCCTCTCTTTCAGATTTATGCGCCACAGGTCCTTGCCGCCGAATCCACCGGGCATGTCGGATGTAAAGTAAAGCCACGTTCCGTCAGGCGACACCGCCGGATGCCCGTAATTGGAAAGGGTGTCGGCGGTGATTTCCAGTTTCACCGGCG
>DAAL01000275.1 GCA_001701065.1 Bacteroidales bacterium GP4 | reverse complement strand
CAAGCCACCACCAGTCATTGTCGTTGGTCGGCACCACTTTGAGATCGTGCGCCGAGAGCTGGCTTGCGATAGACGCAGCTATCGCAAGCACTGCTAAACACCTCTTTTTTATCATGTCAAAAAAATATTACTTTTGGGTATTTATGTTATGTGAAATCTTTGAGATAATCTTTAAGGTCGTGCTGTCCTTGGCAAATACCGAGTTCAACCCCTGTTCCTCCTGGGCGGGATCACAAGTGTAAGGGTCGCCGCTTTCCCACACCACATGGGTAGGCTCGGCATATCCGCCCCAGCCCCAGAAATTGCAGCCGTCGATAAGATCGCTTTTCTCCACGAGCGAGAACACGTACTCATAGAAAGCGTCCCTGCCTGTAGTGGGCGAACCGGGAACGAACGACATGCTGTCGCGCGGATAACCGAATTCCTCCAGCACGAGGGGCTTGCCCACTTTGTGCATCATCTCGGCATGGGGTGTTATGTAGGCGACGGCATTGTTGCATGCTGTGTCGATGTTCTCGATAAGCGTCTCCTTGCTCACCCAGCTCCAGTTGTAGGGCCACAGGTGAACGATGCCGTAGTCAATCTCAGGATAATTGTGTATCTCCTGCCATAACTCTATGTCCTGTTCGCAGCCATGCTTTCCTTCGCTGCCGGTGGACACCAGGTGATTGGGGTCAAGTTCCTTGATGAGCTTGGCGGTAGAGCGAATCCACTCCTTGAACGCCGTTTTCTGCAGCGAGTCGTCGGCAAAGGCGCGCGGCTCGTTGGCTATCTGCCATGACATAATCGCGGGGCTTTCGGTGTACGGTTTTCCGGTAACGGTGTTCACTCGTGTCACAATATTGCGCACATGGTTAGCTGCAAGTGCTTTCGCAGAGTCATTTTGCACGAATTTCTTTACATATTCCATATAAGTGGGCCATCCGTCCACACTCGGGATGGGAGCTTTACCCTCGCCTGCCCATTGCAGATAGGCGCTGTATCCCCCACTCCATTCCCATGCGTTGTTAAGGTAAAGCACTGCCTTCATGTCGCGCTTCTCAAGTTCAGCCATGAGGTAGTCAAGACCGGCAAGGAGAGTGTCGTTGTACACCCCGGGGGCTGTCTGGAGCACCGGTGAGATGTGGGAAGCGAGACCTTCGTCGCCGTCACCGCCCACAAGTATGCGCAGATTGTCTATTCCCACTTCCTGAAGCAGGTCAAGTTCCTTGTTAAGGCGTTCACGGTCGCCGCCGCGTCCTTCCGACGCTAAAATGGGTCCGTACCAGAAATTAGTGCCCACATACCGGTAAACCGAGTCACCGATATAAAAATCACCGTCACGCACGGTCACAAAATCTTGCGATGCGCCGGATGTATTATCTTTAGTCGAGTTGCAGGCTCCAATCAGTCCTGCGGCTATAAGCATTGCTACAAAAAGTTTTCTCATTTTTTATATTTCATAAACGGTATTAAAAATTATCACCAATTATCAGTGCGGAAAGGCACGATAGGCAGTCCGCGCAGGCTCCACACCTTTCCGGGTGCCCAGTTCTTGAAGCAGTAGCGCACCGCCACTATGTCATTGACCTTGTCGGAAGTCACTTTTATGCGCGGACGGTCAGTGTAGACAGCCTCGGCATGGGCGGGATAGAACACACGGTCGGCTCCGGCGACCTCAAATCCCTGCATTTCCTTTTCGGGAGTGAATCCGTCGTTGGCGTTGTCGAAAGTGAGGATAGCCTCGTTGCCTTTAACCTCCATGGACTTGAATGTGGGCGACTGGCATTCGATTCCCTTCACGCCGTAGTCATTGACAGCGGCAAGATAGGCAAGACGCTCACCCACTTCCTGCTTTTTGGCGGGATGTATCTGATAGGACATTCCATCGGTGGCAAGGTCGCTTGAGCACACCACGCCGCTGTGGGGAAGGATGGAAGGAATGCGCTGCTGCGCTTCACGGAGCTTCGCGCTCCATGTGCCCTGCTCGTCGCCTGAGATGTAGGGGGGTATCTCGACAAGATACACCGGCGCGTCAGGTTCGCTCCACATGTCACGCCACAGATTTATCATGGTGGCGAAACGTTCGGCGTAACAGCTGTCCTGACCCACGTTGCTCTCACCTTGATTCCAGAGGAAGCCCTTCACAGTGTAACCGGCGAGAGGATGAAGCATTCCGTTGTACATAATCATGGGCTTGCTGTATTGTCCTACTTCCGGATTGGACGCATCCGAAATCTTCACGTCGGGATAGGTTTTAAGAATATCTTCGGGGAGCCAGCCTTCAAGCTTGCTTCCGCCCCAGCTGCAGTTGATGACACCCACCGGCACATCGATAATATCATTAAGCTGGCGCGCGAAGAAGTAACCGGCTGCGCTAAACTCGGGAGCGTTGGCAGGTTCGCATTCTACCCACTTGCCGCCCACGCTGTCCTGAGGCACAAGAGCCTCGACTTTCGGGACTGTCACAAAACGTATGGCTTTTTTGTATTTGCCTGACTCGGCTATAGCTTTTTGCGCTCCTTCCACCGGCGCGCCCCAGAATCCACGCAACGGCATCTCCATATTGGACTGTCCGGACGCGAACCACACTTCGCCTATCAGCACATTGTCAAGGTCCACGGTCATGCCGTCGTCCTTTACTATTATATTATAAGGTGTATAGGAAGCGGCGGGAGTGGCAAGGCGCACGTCCCATCGTCCGGTGCGGTCAGCATAGGCAGTATAGGTCTTGCCGTTCCACGAAGTCTCAATGGTCACCTTGGAACTTGGATCAGCCCAACCCCACATAGCCACATTAGAATTCTGTTGAAGAACCATATTGGAGCTGAATATGTCGGGAAGTTGAAGCGCATTCGCCAGTCCGGGCATCAGCAGCAACGCCCCTAACGCAAGTTTTCCTAAAATTTTCATAATTCGGTGTTTTTATCGGTTACGGTTAATGTAATATTTCACGAGCACAGCCCAAGGCTTGAGATCCTCTTTGGTCCACTGATGTGCATCGGTGGAAGCTGACGGACGGAGCATGGAGCAGGTTTCGTCCTTATCGCTAAGTGACCAGGCAAGCCAACTGAGGTTGTTTTCATCGGCAAGGTCCATCCACTTCTCCCATGAAGCGGTGTCAATGACACCGTCGCCGGTGTGAACCATGGAAGCGCATTCTGACATTATCAACGGCAATCCCTTGCTCATGGCATAGCGTGCTTCGTCGCGGAGATAGTCAGTGTGGGTAGCGGCATAATAATGTATGGAGTAAAGCAGATTATCGTACTTGGTGATGGGATCGTCGGCAGCGTCGCGCACATTCTGGTCCCAGCGCGGAGTGGGAACCACAATCACCGCTTCCGGCGCATTAGCACGGATAAGAGGAATCACCTCCTCGACGTAAGACTTCGTTTCAGCCCACTCCACTTCGAGAGGTTCGTTCCACAATTCGTACATCACATTGGGGTATTGAGCGTATTTTTTGCTGACGGTGCTGAAAAATTCCTTGGCAAGCGGAAGATTGTTGGCATGGCTGTGAAAATCGATAAGCACATACAATCCGTTGTCGACAGCACCCATAACCACGCTGTCCAGGACTGCGTAAGCCTTTTCGGGTTTCTTGTCGTAGGTCTCCTCGTCAAGGTCAAGACCGATGGAAGCCCTCACTATGTCAGCGCCCCACTCGTCGGCAAGGACATCCACTGAACTTCTATTATAAAAACGGGGCCACATATTGTGCCATCCGAAGCTAACTCCGCGCAGCTGCACGGGATTTCCCTCGGCATCCACAAGTTTTGAGCCTTCCACTTTGAGTTGACCGTGTTTTTCCACAGGAGTCAGTTCTTTGGGTGTTTCCACTGTAGCCGAAGCTGAATTACATGACTGGATAGCCATGGATGCTAAAATTATAGCAATTGACAAAATTACTTTATTCATCGATATTTGTATAAGTGTTTCTATGTAGTCATACTATTTTATCACACTACCACCTTATTCTTGCGGTAGTTCTCGCGGAATGCTTTAGGGGAGCACATTTTCTTCTTCTTGAAAATGCGGTTAAAATTGGACACGTTGTTAAAGCCGCACTGATAGCATATCTCGACAATGGACATCGAACTGTCAACCAGCAGCCTGGAGGCATAGCCGAGACGTATGTCTATGATATAGTCGGAGATTGTGCGCCCCGTGCGGAGCTTGAAAAAGCGGCTGAAAGCGGTAGGAGTCATTCCCACGAGATCCGACAGGGTCTGCAGGCGTATTTCCTCGCTGTAGTTCTTGCTTATGTATTCCTCCACTTTCTGCACCCTGCGGCTGTCAGAAGTGTAAATAGTATTAGAGAACGAAGAGCTTGCAAGCACATGATAGTTGCTTTCAAGCGAAAGTTCATAGAGGATTTCCATCAGCTTAAGGACGCGGTAGAATCCGGCTTGCGCACGTGTGATCTCATCGATTTTGGCGTAAATGCGCATTATCGCCGACACATCGAAAGCGATGCCCGATTTGCTTCGTTCAAGCATGTCATGAAGGCTCTTCAACTGATTCTTAGCCAGTAACGAATCGCCGAACAGATCGCCCGAAAACTGGATAGTTACTTCACGGATACTGGTGTCGGTGCATTTATACTGCTCCCACACATGTTCAAGGCCACCCCCGATAAGCGCCAAATCATAATTTCCAAGAACCTCCATATTGTCGCCGACGATACGCCGGGCACCAAGGCAATTCTCCACGAAATTCAGTTCGTATTCCGAATGACGGTGGATGGGATAGTCAAAATTATCCTTATAACGGTCTATAAGATAAAAGCAGTCCTTAGACGATAAAGGAGTAATTTCAGTAATTACTTTGCTCATAAGGTTAAAATAAGGTTAAGTTGCTTCTGCAAAGATACAATTTTAGCAATACACAGCAAAGCCAAATAACACTAAAATAGCAGCAATTCACCCGATTATGATACTTTTATCAATAATTAGATAAAATACGCAAAGTTTATCGACACGTATGTTACATTTTGCCGCGGCAAAATAATACACAGCCGGCTGATGACAGCCTCAAACAAATAACGGCATTGTGTGTTTTTTATTTAAAAGAATTTAAATTATTTAGTTATGAACGGTCGCAGCAATTTTTGGGTATATCTGTTTGTGCTCGCTGCAGGAATTTTCCTGATATGCAAGCACAATGATGTCAACTTCCTCAACTGGTTGATAATGATTATAGGAGTATTCTTCCTAATCCCCGGTATAATAGGGCTTATATGCTCGATAACAACAAAAGGCAACGGCAAAGGCTCTTATTCATCCATTAACTCCATCTCAGCTATAGGCTCCATCATCATAGGAGGTATACTGATTCTGTGGCCCGGTCCGTTTGCCGCCGTGTTCGTATATGTCCTCGCCGTGATGCTTATAATAGGCGGAATTATACAGATATGGATGCTCGGAAGCGCCTACACCGCTGCAGGGATGCCTTGGTGGCTTTATATCCTCCCGGTCCTGTCAGTGATAGCAGGCGTAGTGATGATATGCTCCTCTCTGCGCACCATCCAGTCAGCGTTTACCTTGATAGCAGGTATAGGACTGGTGGCAATCGCAGCCAACAGCCTATTCATCTATCTGGTCGAATATAATGTCACCAAGAAAATAAGCACCGGCGAATAAACACGTTTACTTCGCCGCCGCAAGACGACGCTTGACGTACTCACACACCACCTCGGCAACTTCTTCCATCGGTATCAGGGAAGAATCGATGCTGAGGTGGTAAGTTTTTGAGTCGCCCCAAGTGCGGTCGGTGTAGAAGTTATAGTAGTTGGAGCGTAGCTTATTGGTTTTCTCCGCTATCGACTTGGCTTGCTCAAAGGTGGTGCCGTCGCCGCGGCGCATGATGCGCTTGGCGCATTCCTCGATGGGAGCATGCACGAATATGCTGATGCAACGTGGATTGTCGCGCAACACGTAATCGGCGCTTCGCCCCACGATGACACATGAATGCTTTTCGGCGATTGAGCGTATCAGGTCGCTCTGCGCCTTGTAGAGAGTGTCCTCGCTGATGGATGTCGACCCCGAATAGAGCGCGTAAGGCGAATATCCCATGGTGAAGGACATGACGCTGCTGAAAAATTTAGGCAGCTTCTCATCCGATTTTTCAAAAAACTCCGTGCTGACACCGGCTTGTTTTGCCGCCTCGGCGAGAAGTTTTTTATCGTAATAAGCTATCCCTAACTTATCGGCAATCAACTTGCCCAACTCCCGTCCACCGCTGCCAAATTGGCGTCCGATGGTTATCACATAATTTTTTTCGTCCATAATTATCGGTAAAAGTTCCACAAATTTAATATTTTACTTTTATTTTACTATCTTTGCAACCAAACTTTATTTTATAAAAACCATAAACCGTAAAAAAATCCCCAAACCCTAACCCATGGACGAAGACTTAAAGAAAGAACTAAGCAAAGATCCTGACGGGCTTTTGACATATGAATATATAGCCAATCACATTCACGAGATTGACCCTATCCTTGATGAACTGATTGACAATATGATTTATGTTGACCTCACAGGGCAATTTATAGTAAGTGCCGCACGTTATCTTCATGCCATCGACAAGGAGAAACATCATAACGCCATAACCAGGCTTATAGAATCGGCAATAAACAAGGACCGCGAACGCAAGTACATCGGCGACCTGCTCACGCTGTGGGGTCCCAATTACGAAGAACGCGTGAGCGAACTTATGGTGACCGACAATAATTTCCGTCGCATCTATAAGCGTCTGTACCCTTCATCGGCAATCTAAAAAAGCGACTTTATCATGCATCGAACAAAATTTCTTCTTGTTATATCATTAATGATGTCGGCATTAGTGGGATGCACTAACGCCAATTCATCAAAAACCGAAGTTAACAACCCATCAAAAGAAAACATGGCAAAAGACACCATTTCTACCGACGACATCATAGTGGATGTCGAAACCTCAATGGGCGACATCAAGATTCGCCTGTTCGGCGACACGCCCAAGCACCGCGACAATTTCGTAAAACTCGTCAACGAGGGCTACTACGACGGAGTGCTTTTCCACCGCGTGATTAATGAATTTATGATACAAATATATCCTGCTGTTGTGCCATCTNNATCCCGACTCAAAAAACGCCCCTGCCGACAAAATGCTTGGCGAAGGCGACCCGGGATACACCATCGAAGCTGAATTTGTCTATCCGAAGCACTTCCACAAGCGCGGAGCTCTTGCAGCCGCACGCACCGGCGATGCAGTGAACCCCGAAAGACGTTCATCAGGCTCTCAATTCTACTTTGTCACAGGCAAAGCCTACACTGACTCTCAGCTTGTGCAGATGGAACGTCAGCTGCAGATGGCACAACAGCAGGATATATTCAACCGCATAGCCACTGAACGCAAGGACGAGATTATGGCTCTCCGCAAAAACCGTGACCAAGCCGGACTCCAGAAGCTTCAGGAGGAAATTATCGCCCTCACCGAAAAAGAAGCAAAGGCAAATCCCGCCAAATTCACTCCGGAACAAAAGGAAGCCTATACAACAGTAGGCGGAACTCCGCATCTTGACGGACAATACACCGTGTTCGGCGAAGTTATATCCGGAATGGACGTTGTGGACAAGATACAGAAAGTCGAGACTAACAGCTTTGACCGTCCGAAAGAAGATGTCAAAATAATAAAAATGACCGTAGAAAAATGATTCAGGTCAATCGTCACCGATTATCCAACGGACTACAATTAGTACATAGCCAAAACAGTGCCACCGCCATGGTGGCACTTAATATATTATATAAGGTAGGAGCGCGCGACGAGCACCCTGACCGCACAGGCATGGCGCACCTTTTCGAACACCTGATGTTTGGCGGCTCCCGGCATGTAGCGGACTTCGACAAGGAGATGGAAAAAGCCGGAGGCACCAACAACGCATGGACCAACAGCGACTTCACCAATTTCTACGACATCATGCCGGCGCAGAATGCCGAAACTGCGTTCTGGCTCGAAAGCGACAGGATGAATGAGCTTTCCTTCAGCGATAAAGCACTCGAAGTGCAGCGTCATGTGGTGATGGAAGAGTTCAAACAAGTGTGCCTGAACCAGCCTTACGGTGATTTGCACCACCATCTGAACGCTCTTGCCTACACTACCCACCCCTATCGCTATCCGGTTATCGGCAAAGAGCTTTCCCACATCGAAAAAGTCACTCTCGACGACATCCGTTCATTTTTCTACAGCCATTATGCTCCCAACAACGCCATTGTGGCGGTGACAGGCAACATATCGTTTGAACGCGCCAAAGAGTTGACCGAAAAATGGTTTGCCTCTCTCCCCGCGCGCTCAATAACTCCCGCGCTATATAATAAGGAGCCGCGGCAGATTTCATCCCGCCGCCTTGAAGTGGAAGGGCGTGTGCCTCAAACCGTGATAGTAAAAGCGTTCCACATGGCATCTTACGGCGAAAAGGAGTATTTTGCAGCCGATGTCATAACCGACCTGCTTGCCGCAGGAAAAGCGTCACGGTTCTACCGCGACCTTCTCATGTCCACCGACCTGTACACCAAAGTGGACGCGTCCATCACCGGCTCCGAGGACGAAGGGCTGCTGCTGTTACGAGCCAACCTGCGCCCCGATGCTGATATATCCGCTGCCGAGGAAGTCCTCATGGCAGGA
>DAAL01000053.1 GCA_001701065.1 Bacteroidales bacterium GP4 | reverse complement strand
TCAAAGTTAGCGTGTTTTGCTGTCTCGCTGCCCGCGGTATCAAAGACTTCATCATGATTACCCTCGGCACAGGAGTGGGAAGCGGTATCGTGGTAAACGGTCAGCTGGTGTACGGTCATGACGGTTTCGCCGGCGAACTCGGTCACGTGATTGTGAAGCCTTCCAATGGACGTATGTGTGGTTGCGGCCGCACTGGATGTCTTGAGGCTTACTGCTCCGCTACCGGAGTGGCACGCACCGCAAGAGAATTCCTGGAAATACGCACCGATGCGTCGTCCATGCGTAATCTTCCCATCGAAGAGATCACTTCAAAGGATGTTTATGACGCTGCCATGGCAGGCGATAAACTCGCTAAGGAAGTGTTTGACTACACCGGCAATATCATGGGACGCGCGTTTGCCAACTTCGTGGCATTCTCCAGCCCTGAGGCTATTGTGCTCTTCGGCGGACTCGCTCGTTCGGGCGAACTGCTTATGAAGCCGTTGAAAGAATCGATGGAACGCAATATGCTTCCTATCTTCAAGGGTAAGACTAAACTTCTTCTTTCGGAATTGAAGGAAAGCGATGCCGCCGTGCTCGGAGCAAGCGCTCTGGGTTGGGAAGCTCGGTCCACTTCGACTCCTCCCACACCCTCAGTGGAACCTGTGGTGTGACAAAATAAAAAAAATTGACGTATAGCAAAAAGAAGGATTGCTCTCAGAGCAATCCTTCTTTTTGCTATACTGTTTTTGTCGAATTGGAGCTTATTCAGCGGGACGCTTGTCCACGATTACACGGGGGTCAATGGCGTTGGTAGCGTCTTTTGCGGGGATTTCCGGTTCTTTAAGGGTGAAAATCCAGCCGTTCTCCATCTTCATGGGGTTGAACATCAGCGACATTGAAGGAGCATTGCCGTTAGCGTCCTTCTCGCCGAAGAATGTGCGGTACTTCAAGTCGTTAAGCTTGGGAAGAGAGAAAGCGTAGTAGTCAATCTCGTAGTCGAGCACGGGGAACGCCTGGAAACGAGCCTTAAGATTGTTGCGGGTCTCTTCCGAGATAGGTTGGGGATTGCCCTCATTGAAGCTGTAAAGGTTGTCAAGGAGATAGTCGACATTGCCGGCTTTCAAGCTATCCATGAAAGCAGCACCCATAGAGAGCACTTCGGTGGTGTCGGACGCATTGAGTGTGGATGAGAATTCTTCTTCAGCCTGTTCGAGGGTCACATATTCGACCTTTTCTTCTTTTTTGCCGCCGCAGCTTGCAAGAAGGAGCGCGGCGAGTCCTAATACGTAATAGGTAATTTTCATAATTCTAATATTGAAATCGTTGCGCAAAATTACAAAAAGTTTCTTATATTTACCTATAAAAATGGATGCTTTGTGAATATTCCGCAGGAATAATGTTATAAATGTCGGGCAACTCGGGCTTCTCAGGTAACTCGGGCGACTCGGGGACAATTAAGGAACGTCATTCGACGTTCTTGTCGCATCATTGTTCCGTTATACCCCACATTTCGCTGCGCTCAATGCGAGGCTTACAATAATGCATCGTCTTCGACGATGTTTTTCTCATGATGCTGTAGGGCAGGGTAATTCGGGCTACTCGGGCTACTCAGGCTTCTCCGGCAACTCGGGCAACTCGGGCGGGGTGGGACAAGCCGATGATGAGTTGTCGGGGATAGTTAGGAAAAACAGGACACAAATTGGAGCTTTTGGGACGTGAATAATGAGTGAGGTTAAACTTTTGGAACTCTTTTTTTGTTAATTTTGCAGATGTGTACGTAAAAGGGGATAACACCCGTTTTTATGATGTTTAACCGACCAAAAGAGGGATAAAACTATGCAAGGTAACTTACTGAAATATTTCCTGATAGCGGCTGTCACGATGGGCGTGGCAAAGATGGAGGCTCAGGAATTGACATCCTCAAGCATTGTTTCGCTTGACTCTTGCCGTCAGATGGCTCTTAACAACAATAAGCAGCTGCGGGTACAGGCTGAGAAGGTGAAGGCTGCCGGCTATCAGAAGAAAGAAGCGTTTGCGGCTTATCTTCCGGCTTTGGATTTCGCCGGAGGGTACGTTTACAACCAAAAGAATATCTCGATATTTGACTCCGACCAGCATCTTCCGGTGCAGGTGTTTGACGGAAAAGGGTATCAGTTTGACCTTGTCACGGGTCCCGACGGGATTCCTGTAAAGGCTCCTGACGGCAGTTATATCCCTAAACAGGTGGCTTATCTGCCCAAAGATGCCATGACCTACGACATCCACAATGTGTTTTTCGGAGCGGTGACACTCACGCAGCCTATATTCATGGGCGGAAAAATCGTGGCGATGAACAAACTCACCGACTATGCCAAGCAGCTTGCCGAATCGCTCCATGACAACGGGGCGGAGGATATAATCTACGCTGTGGACGCGGCTTACTGGCAAGTGGTGTCGCTAAAGGCTAAACATGAGCTTGCAGTGAAGTATGTGGCTCTTCTCGACACTCTGCATTATAATGTGAATGCCATGGTGGAGCAGGGTATAGCCACGCGAAGCGACCTCCTGACGGTGGATGTGAAGCTGAACAGCGCCAATGTGGACCTGGTGAAGGTGGAAAACGGACTTACTCTGTCGAGGATGGCTCTCGCCCAACTGTGCGGGCTGCCGGTGAACACGGTGTTCACGCTTGAGGATGAGGAGCTTGACCGTGACCGGCTGATGCCTGTAGCCACATCTTATAATTTTCGTTGGTCTTGGCTGCGCGGTA
>DAAL01000037.1 GCA_001701065.1 Bacteroidales bacterium GP4 | reverse complement strand
AATAAGTCACTAATCCCGACTCTATGCTGGCATAGAGGTAAGCACGATTGTTCACGTAGGTTTTTAAATCATTCCATCCGGCAACAGATGGAGTCGAATAAACAGGATATACCTTATAATTCCCCTCAGAAAGACGGGAGGCATTATAATAATTCGGGAATGATTCAATTTTACTGTCGTATGGAATATGAAATATATCAGCATCCGGATTCGATGATTCCACTATATATTCTTGACCGCTCTNNCCGCTCTTCATATCTACAAATTTAAGAGCGAATGTAAAATCACCGTCTCCCGATGACAAATTCCAGATTCCCTTTCTTATGTCTGTCCAGATATCGAATTTCGCAGGAAAAACGAACTGATGGACACCGTTTAATGCCTCTTCCGANNCGTCTTTCTGAGGGGAATTATAAGGGCCTCTTCCGATATGGTAAAATCACTGCGACTGAAAATCTCAACTTTTGGGGAGGGATTCCCTTTATCCGGCTGTATCCCTATGAGTATCTGGTGATGATGATTGTAACCTTCTGCTTTTTCTCCAATATATCCGGGAGCTGGTGCCGGATCAAATGCCGAAAGTTCATAATAGCCACCCCATCCAGGACCCCACCCCCAATTAATATGGACCATCCCGGATGAATTTATCCCGTCAAGAATAAACGCATGCCCTACCTCTGAATCGGAAACACCCGTATATAATATTGGGCGACCGTTGCTTAGCTCAGCAATCAAGAGTGCCTCAAAATCCTCCGGGAAGTATAAATCTCGTTCGGTAAGTTGCATGCCTCGGTCATAACCGAAATGTTCAATCAAGGCGGATCTGATATCTACTGTCTTTGAACTACTTGCATAGGGTCCGAACTGCGTCTTAATTGAAGCTCCGACATGAAACATTAGGGTTGCAACAGCTTCTATCTCAGCATCGGTTGCCTCCGAACCATAGACATCAAGCATTTTATCCCAATTATACGATACACCTTCAAACAATACAGTCAACGTCTCGTTCCAGTTCTGGTATGTAATACTCCCTTTACCCTTTGTGGGATAATTGAAAGATTTCATGATTTGTGCCACTGCAGTAGGACCGCATCCAGTCAACGTTTCCATCCCGCTCAAAGGAGGACACATATTATTATAAGGTTTCCGTTGATTCCATTTTGTTGTTACTAATGGCTCAATATCGGGATATGTGGTTTTCGAAGATGATTTATAAACGGTCGCATAGTCTTGTGGATGAGCATATACCCATTGTATCTGGCGAGAGTACTCATCCATCCAGTATTTAACATTTGGAGGAAGGTTGTTCATGTCCAAATTACCACTGTCAGAGTAACCTAATACCGGAGCAATACGGTCATCGGCAGAAGCTATTACAAATCCATTGCCATTATCTTTATTAAAAACATAATAATATGTCGACGTTTTTTCTTTTGCGACATAAGAAAGTTTTAACCCCGGCATATCAAGCTTAGGAGCTTTCCTCCCTTGGGAATGTGATAGGAACTCGGAAGCACGTTGCAATGCTTCCCTTTCACTTAACTGTCTCGCATGTATACTTATTGAAAATAAGCTACACAAAATCAGAGCAAGAAATGTTCTCATAAAATGGTGATTAATGGTTAACAATAGAAAGGCATGAACCCAAGTTACTCATTCTACGACATGAGGCATGTGGCTTAGCCTTACCCTACGAATGAGCAACGAATAAGCCCATGCCTAATATGTAATAATTCTCCATTAAAGGAGGATATTACACAGCAATGAACACTAATCGTTACTTCACTCCTGACAGGGTTTAGAAATTGCCACATTTCCATGTCATCAAGAATAAAGCGCATGATTAACGCCTTTCAAAAATTAAAACATAAGTCAGCCTCTGCTGACCTTGGCAAATATAGTAATCTTTTAAATTTTAACCAAATAAAAGAGAAATAATATTTCAAATCCGATTATTTATTGTTTTCTGGAATTAAGGAGGGCGATGCCTTTTACGGTGAGGAGGTATTTCTGACGTGGATGACGAGGGCTGTCAGGATACAACATCATCACCAAGCCTTCTTTCATAGCCGGATTAAGGTAATTTGCCATAAAATTCTCACGGTCTCTGAGCTTCATAGCCGCCAACATATCTTTTATGGACAGCTGCTTGTCAGCCAGCACCTCAATCAACGGCATTACTTGCGGAGAACTTGTCGGGTACTTGTCGGGTACTTGTCGGGTACTTGTCGGGCGGTCCCCCTCCAGCCATTCCTTCGGTGGATTCACAATCATGTACCTATTCTTAAGCTCATTATGCTCGCCCATTATCAGATTGCGAAAAAACATAACGAGAAAACTCTTGTCGGATTCTATCCCGTTACGCACGTTACGGTAATTGGCGCGCACCAAGGCATTCCGGAAATACCAGGAGTGTTGAGCAAATAAGTCATTATTCACATCAAATCCGATACTTCTAAGGTATTTTATTGCGAAAACGGCTGTAGTGCGAGTGTTTCCCTCGCCGAAAGGATGTATCTGCCACAAGTCGGCAATGAAAGACGAGATATGTTCTATCACCTCGTCCAAAGATAGATTCCTGTAAGAAAAGTTCTTTTCCTGTTCCAAATCGTACTCTATTGTACGATGCAGATCCTCGGCATTGACGTATAGAACAGTATCTCCGCGAAGCACCCATTCTTTCTTAGTGATGTCATAGTCACGTATAATGCCCGCAAACTTGAATACACCCTCGAACAATCGCCGGTGGATAGAGGTGAATCCACTTACCGAAAACGAGAATGATTTTTCATTCAGAATACGAGCGATATTGGCTGATACCTTATCAGCTTGTTCGGTTTCCTCATCACGGGAATTACGGACAGTTTTCGAACGATAATATCCATTGATAAGTTCTTTTACGTCATCAATACTTATATCGCCTTCTATGTGCCTGACAGCCGTCTCCCTCAGGTATTCGGATGTATGCAATCCATCCACATCCTGAAGACCGATGGCGGTTCTCCAAGCCGATGCCTTTTCTTTCTTGTCAGGCTCACCGTGGCGTATATATTCGTCGAAATCAACCATATGTTCAATTATTTATGAAAAAAGGGAGCGCACTTGGGCTGCATCGGCTGAGAGTTGATCGCGGAGAGCCTCTATGGACGGGAAAGAACGTTCCGGACGGAGGTACTTTATAAATTGCAGCGTCACTATCTTTCCGTAAAGGTCACCTTTATAGTCCATGATGTGCACTTCGAGCGAACGAGGAGCATCGGGCCTATCGACAGTGGGGCGATGCCCTATATTGAGCATTCCGGGGTGAGTGGAGCCGTCGGGTAGTTCCACGCTCACGGCATATACCCCGTTTGCCGGCACGAGCACTGACTGATTCAGGCACTCGATATTGGCGGTAGGGAATCCGATGGTGCGCCCGAGTTCTTTCCCATGGACCACCTTGCCGGTGATTGAATAGTAACGGCAAAGCATATCAGCCGCATCCTCCACCTTTCCTTCCTCCAACAGCTTCCTGATAATGGACGAGCTGACCTTCTTGCCGCCGTCATCACCGCTGCCGCAACAAAGCTCATGGAACTTCATGACCTTTACGCCGACGCGCGCACCTATGCTTTTATAGTCATCGAAACCTTGCAAGCGATCTTTTCCGAAACGGTTGTTAAATCCTATCAAAAGCTCGGTTATATTGTATCGGTCATGGAGCATCGTGATAAACTGTTCGGCTGTCAAGTTGCGAAGCTGTTCATTGAAATCGAGAAGTATCACGCATTTTATCCCCAATTCCTGAAAATAAGAGATGCGCTCATCAAGCGTAGAAATCATTTTGACATTAGCTCCCGCCACAACATTCTGAGGATGCACGGCGAATGTCACGACGGCAGGTACCGCGCCAGCTGACTTAGCGGCGACCACCACTTCCGAGAGGAGCATACGGTGTCCGCAATGCACTCCGTCAAATACACCCACCGTAGCCACTTTAGGCTCACAATCCATGTCATGTGCTGAAAGTATCTTCATAGGCTCTAAAATCTCGCTCCTACCGTGAGCGTCAATGATTCGACTGAGTTAAAAAATGTATAGGAATTGCCGAAATAGGCATGACCGTAGAAGTTGCCTATCAGCGACGCGAACAATGCCCGGTGATTGAACACAACTGATGTATTGGCGCGGATGTTGGCTGAGAACATATCCTTCCGCCCGTCGCCCGAGTCACTGTAGAGATGCTTATACCCCACCGCCGGCAGCACAGTGAGGTTGATGAGCCACTTCTTGGGCTTCAGCACCCAGTTGTGGGCATAGCCGCCGAGCAGATTGTAATCGGAATAATGGAAATTGTAACGGGTGGCATCGCCGGGAAGGTATTGCAGCATATCCTCCGGTAGGTTCTCGAAGTCGATGTGAATAAGCTGCGTGGTGAAATCCACACCTATAATCCATGTTCCGGCGCTTCTAAGCTGGTATTTGGAGTAGCAATAGGCTGCGGCGTGGGAATACTTGCGGTGGTTGAAGAAATAGTAGAGGTCGGCTGTGGTGGTTTCCTGCTCAACGTCGTTGAACTTCTGCGACAGATGATGCCCCTTTTTGTAGTCGCCAAACTCGGTGATTCTCATGCCGCCTTTGGTGGACATGCGGCGATAGCTTCCGGAGAAGAGCGCACAGGTGAAATTAAACTCAAAGTTGTGGCGTTCGGCAACAGGGCGGCGCACGAGTTCATTGGCGTTGAAAGAGTATCCTATACTCACCGCCATAAAGTTAAGATAGGGACCAATGTCGCTGTAAAGGTCGGAAAACATACTCACACGCATCCGGTGAGGAAAGAATATGCGGTAACTTTCAAGCCAGTTATAGCTCTTGCCGAGTATTTTCCAGTTTTTACCGGTCGCTTCCACGTAGCGGGGGTCATAGGAATTGAATGTGCGGTCGCCCCAGTTGTACACCTTCAGAAGGAACCGCGGAAACTTGGGATAGTCCACTCCGGGGTCATTGATGTGAAATCCGTTGTCGATAAGCTGCGTTATCCACTCCGTGGGGGAAGTCCTTGCCTTTACGGAGTCCCAACGCTCGGTGATGCGGGTGTGGGTAGTGACTTCAAAAATGGTGTCATCGGGGGTGATTGTGACTGACCGTATGGTCCTCGTGGTGATTGTGTCGGCGGTATTAACAAACACAGAATCAAGAGCTTCAATGGCATGTCCACTAAAACCCACACTGATAAAAAGCAGAATGTGCAACCATCTTTTTATTGCCATAAGTCTACCTTAACTTGACACAACGGATTTACTAATACAAAGTTAACACATTATTTTGGAACGATGTTTATAAAAACCGAAAACTACCTCCATTTATCCGGTATAGTATAGTTTTTTCCGTCGGCGGCCACCGTCTCGGGCATTATCCGGCGGGAAGGCTGAATGTGAAGCAAAGTCCGCTTGGTGATGCGTTTTCCACCGAGATTGTGCCTCCCATGGCAATAATGGTCCTATGCACGAGCGGCAATCCAAGCCCTGCCCCGCCGTTCTTGCGCGAACGCCCGGAATCGACCCGATAGAACAGGTCGAACAGCCTTCCGAGATGTTCCTCATCAACCCCCTCCCCATCGTCAGCGAACGCAAAGAAATGCCTGTCACCCTCCCTGCGAAGCCACTGCAATGACATTCGGCTGCCTCCCGAATGCTGAACCGCGTTATAGATGAGATTCAGCAATGAATTGGTCAACAGCGACTCATGAGCTACTACACGACAGTCATCAGGTATGTCATAGACAAACTCCATGTTGCCAGCCACATGCCCTTGCGCTATATCCTCGGCAAGCTGCGACACAAAATCATGAAAGTTAATAACCGCACACTCTATTGAATCGCCATTCTCTTGAAGCCGCATCACCATTTTCACGTCGTTCACCAGATTAGCGAGACGGTCAGTGGTCTGTTGAGCCCTCGTCAGAAACCTGCGCCTAATCTCCTCCGGCATGTTGTCGTCGCTCAACACGGTGTCAAGATAGCCTTTTATTATCCCCACCGGTGTATTCAGTTCATGGCTCACATTTATGCCCAATTGCCGCTCATGGTGTATCTTTTCATGTTCGGCATGAATCTTGTCGCGGTACAAAGTGAGAAGGTTGCGTGACACATCGCCAAGCTCGTCCTTTGAGAAATGCCACGATTCCGCCTTGTCAGGAATTTGGTCGGAAGCGATGGCACGGGCAAAACTCTGAAGCGTATATACATTCCGGCTCAAAGCCCTCGCCCCTAAATAAGCCAATCCTGACGACAGGATACCTAAAATGACCACAACGGTCCACACCATGGGGTCGATGCTCAGAAAAGCCGTGACTTCCCCTTCGTAAGGCAATGCGGCAAACGAATGTATCTTACCGTCGCTGCTCATCTTGGAACTTACCATGAACTTGACGCTGTCCAATGCCACATCATGAACCGACGTGGAATACCCGCTGCTGTTCCACACGTTTTCAAATTCCGGTAGTATATCGCCATTGTCGTCATAAAACGATATAGTAGCCTCCTTATTGTCGGCGATAAGGTTGCCGTCCTCATCGTACACGCTTATTCGCAATGGATTGAGGGTAGTGTCGTCTGTAAATAGCTTTATGAAGTCGACAGTTTTCTGGAGGTCAGCGCCTTGTCCGTATGCTTCGATGACAGTGTTGTTCACATTTAGCAGCCTGTTTTCAAGATTCTCCCTCTGACGCTGCTTCTCATGGATTAGGGAATAAGAAATTGTTATGCCTATGATAAGCCACAGCAATCCCACAAGCGGAAAGAAAAGCTTCCAGTGTAATCGTAATATCTGTTTGTCAGCCATCGCTTATCAATGTTTTGTGACAGCTACCCGTCAAGTTGAAACGTTAATTGTCATAGTTTTAACAATGAAGCCAAACATTTAGTTTCCTGCCATAAATAAGAAGGCTAAGAAACCGCCTGAATTAGTAGTTTCTTAGCCTTTTATCACATAGTGCTGTATTGGTCACTCCTTGATGAACACTTTCACCGCTTTTGAACCGTTATAGCGGATATAGACTCCCGGAGTCACATTGCCGGTGACTTTCACGCCCTGCAGATTGTAAAGCTCCCATGAATCAATATCGTCAGCGTCAACCGCCGGAGCGTCTATGCCGCTTTCCGAATGCTCGAATATAGAGAAGAAATTCTTCCATCCGGGAGTCTGCGCATAGATTTGCAGGCTACCGCCTATAGGCACATACAGCCGGGCATTGCTGTAGACCTCTGAGTCAAATCCGTCAGACTCAAGTTTCGACGGCTCGATACCCTTGCAGTAGACTGATTCTATGGCATCGCATCCGGCAAATGCTTTAGAGTCTATCAGCTTCATGCTGGCAGGGATATTAACCTCAGTGAGCGATGTGCAGTCCATAAACGCGCGTTTATGGATAGTTTGAACCTGGATAGGCACATTGGCTACCTTAAGTGAACAGCAACCGCTGAAACACATAGCCGGCACCTCTTTCAGGGCGATAGGAAGTTGGATGTCAGCCAGTGACTCGCATCCGGCAAATGCGCCTATACTTATGATTGATAATGATTTAGGGATGTCGATATGTTCAAGTGCGTGGCAGTTGAAGAATGCCTGTACGCCCAGGTATTTCAACTCGGCTGGAAGTTTGACCTCAACCAAGCCGGTGCAGCCCGAGAATGTGCCGCGCTCAATACGCTCTATGCCGTTGCCCACTGTGACGCTTTCAAGCGAAGCGCATCCGCTGAACGCCGATTCCCCTACGTAAGTTATCGATTCGGGAATCACCACCTCGGTTATGTCGACATTGCCGCTGAATGCATTGTCGGCGATGGAGGTGACGGGGAAGTACTGCTCACGGTTGTTGATGTCGAAGCGCACTCGCTCAGGTAAGGTCAATTCGCCGGAAGCGCCTTCCGCTGAAACAATTGTTGCATGGGACTCGTCGCTGCTTATCTCGTAGCGCACGCCGTCGATTGTGAGGTCCACAGGACGGATGACGGTGTTGGTGAAATGTGCCCAAACGAAGTTCATCTTCTTGGAGATTTCGAGTGCGTTTTCGCTGATTTCGAGTGTCGCGGTGCTGAGTGTGGCGGCATCAAACACCTCATGGTCAGTGACAGGCACAGTGAAATAACCGTCGAGTGTCACTTTCTTAAGTGCCGTGCAGCCTGAGAATGTATTGTCGCCCACCACATGAACCTCGGCGGGAATTGTTATTTCGGGAAGTGAGCGGCAGCCGTTGAAAACATCAGCGCCCATCACATAAAGACTCAATGGCAGTTTTACGCTTTCCAAAGACTCGCAACCCATGAAACATCCTGAATTAAGATCGGTGACGGTCTCGGGGATGCTGACTGAAGTAAGCGCGGTGTTGCCCTCAAATGCTTTGACACCAACGGAAGTCACTTTATACTTGCCTTTTACGTCATCCACCACAATCTCCACTTCCGAAGGAATGTCAAAGTGCCCCTTGACTGAGCCGCCATCGACCAGAGCCACCTCAGTGCGTGAAGCGTTGGCACGGTAAACGACACCGTCGGCTGTCGCGCCTTCGCCCGATGTCTTTGCAAGATTAAACAGCTTCCAATACTCATCATTGCGGTAAGCTTTAAGCATAGGTTCGGGCACATACACGGTCAGCTTCGACGGATCGTTGACAGCCAGCGAATTGGCGTAGCCTTTCGGAATCTGTGAGCAGTATAGAGTAAGGCTTTGAAGTCCGGTGCCTTTAAATGCGCGGTCCTGTATCTCGGTAAGAGTGGTAGGCATTACGGCGTTCTTTAGCCCTGAATTGCCTTCAAAAGCCCCTGCGGTAACCTTGGTGCACCCTTCAGTAAACTCTACATCGGTAAGTGCAGTCATTTCAGCAAATGCGTTTTCTCCCACCACTGTCAGCGATGCCGGGATTTTGAGGTATTGCAAGCCTGAACATTTTCCAAAGGCTGATGCGCCTATTTCCTTAAGCCCAGAAGGCAGATTCCCGTCAGTGAGATGGGTGGTGGCGTAGAATGCCGATTCACCTATCTTCTCCAGTGAAGCGGGGTACTTGAAATCATCAAGACGTGCCGACACAAAAGCATGGTCTCCTATTTCCTTTACAGTTGAAGGAAGCACAACCTTGCTCAACATGTTGTCCTGATAGCAGAAATCGAGGGGTATCACTGTCACAGGAGCGTCGATATACAACTCGGCAAGTTCGGGCACATAGTTGAGAGCCCGCGGGCTAAGTTCGGTCAATGTCTCAGGCAGGTAGATGGCTTTGATTCCCTTCAATCCGCTAAATGCCTGAGGGTCAATCGTGGTCACGGGATATGTGGCATATTCAAGATCGGAATTCCTGAGGGTGACATACGGCGGAATGTAGATAGTGCTTTCCGTGCTGGTGTATTGAGCTATGCGGATTACCGATGCTGACTTTCCGTCATCGTTGATGCGGAATTCAAGCTGCGACACGGCATCATCGTCAGTTTCAAGGGTCACGAAATTACCCCAGTTGGGCTGACTGGCTCTGTATTTGTCGAAACTTGAATAATGTACTGTTAGCGGTACGGCAGCGTACACTTCATCGGAGAATAGCTTTCCCTCGCATGGGTTAGGGTCAGGATCTTTGCACACAACTTTCTTGATATATTCGCAGTCAAGGAACACGCCCGTGCCGAATGATGTACCCACCGGAATCTCCAGTTGGTAATAAGCGGTGCCACGCAATGCGTAATCGCCCACAGTCCTGAAATGTTCAAGATAGTCGAACACGAGAGAGCTGCACCCGTCGAAACAGTATGCCGGAAGCTCGGTCAACTGTGGCTGCCAGAAGTCCATCTTCAGATATCCTAAATTGGCGCAGTTACGGAACGCGCTCTCGCCTATGGCGGTAATCTGATGTAGATATACCGACTGCAGCGCACGGCATTCAGCAAAAGTGTAAGCGCCTATTGTTGCCTGCTTCTTGGATAGTTGGAGCAGGTCCATATCCAGCTTATTAATCTTGGTGTTGTTGTAGAAAGCATAGTCCTCGATGCCGGTAAGCTCTATGGGGAATACGCCGGCGTATTCATCGGAATAAACAGCCTGGGGGATGGTCCAGCTTTCGTCCGCCACATTGGATGCGTCAGTGAGCGTCGCCCCGCCGTCCCATTGGTCAAACTCGCCTTTGTAGAGCGTGAACCATGCGCCGTTGTGTTCTATCTCCGGATTGCGCTTGCTGCGGTTGGCAAAGTCACGCCAGCCGGTGCGATCATCGTAGTTAGTAGCCTCGTAGGGATACTTGAGCGTACACTTGTCAAGCACCTCGCGTCCGAATGGGGTGCCGTGGACCTCCGGCGCATTTTTCGCGCGGATGTTGATTTCCGTCAGATTGGGACAATCCACAAAAGCTCCGTCGCCTATCACTGCCGTATAGGTGTTAAGCAGGATGGACGTAATTTTATCGTTGCCTTTAAAAGCATTTTCACCGATGATGTCGACCACGCAGCCGTCAATAACCACGCCGTCAACCTCCATCGGTATCCGCTGCGGTATCACAACATCGCCCTCGGCTTTCGTTCCGTCAACAAGCGTAAAATCGTTAAGATCGTTATGACTCTCGAAAATCATACCGCGCCATGTGCCGGTCTTGGCATAGGCTTGCCCGCTGAGCATGAACAGCACGGCAATAGTAGCAAAAATTCTAAATTCCATGATAATGACAGTATTATGACGACAAAGGTATAAAATTTTCCTCAATATACCGCAGCAATGCCGCAATTTTTATCGCAGTAATGCTATGTTATAAACCGAGTTACGGATATTGTCTATAGCCCGAACATGGATTTCAGGCGCGACAGAAATCCCCGTTTCCTCTTTTTCGTATGGCTTATCATGCGCTCATCAGGTTTTATGGCAAGCCTGATGCCGTCACGGTCGATATTCTCGACTCTGTACACTACTTCCTCCACATAAGGTGACAATGGAGTTATTCCGTCAGGTGCTTTTACCTGAATATCGTTTATCATTGCGCTCTTGCTTTCCCGGCGGCGCGCCTCCTTCACCGTGATATATTCCTTGTCGATAATGTACATTTCCACATACGTTTCCACGTAAGGTGTCTCGGGCGCATGCAATATCCTCTTGAGGTTTCGACCTCTGCCGCTGGATTCCACATTGAACGACATACTCGACAGATTATCAGGCAATACGGCACCACCGGAAACGTCGTCAAATACATATCTTATATTAAGCCGCCTGAAATCCATGCTGGAGATAAAGCCCTTAAGCGAGGGGACAAAACGATAATTTGCCGTATCAGCTAAAATGTCAATGTCAAGATACATCCTGTCCGATGATCTGCGCCAGAGCATAGATGTGCCGTACCGTCCTTTAACAGTATCGGTAGCCGACTCTGTGCCTTGTAGATTCAGTGGCATATCCATCCGGTCCACTATCCCGATCCAGTCAGCCCATGAGAAATGCTCCGGGAAGTTATCGCTCACGCTGTCAATCCCTTGGGAATTTCTCAGATGGTAATACGACTTGCTTTTGAGCAACCGTTGATTTGTCCATCCCTTAAACCGACCCGCCTTCAGGAGCGGCACCATAAAATCTACCATCTTTTCACGGAAAAGAAATACAGTGTCGGAATAAGTGGTTAAGGTGGAATATTCCCTCACATATCCAAGCATGTGCAGAACCTGCTGCTTCTTAGCCTCCACGACCACTTCCGGAAGCTCCGACATGACTTCGCTCATCAACAGCTTTCCGTCCACAGGGCTCTTCACCGTGATAGTGGCGTAACCCATAAAACGTATCGAA
Source organism: Bacteroidales bacterium GP4 (assembly GCA_001701065.1). Classification (GTDB taxonomy): domain Bacteria; phylum Bacteroidota; class Bacteroidia; order Bacteroidales; family Muribaculaceae; genus Muribaculum. The sequence goes on along the minus strand of DAAL01000037.1, from coordinate 9,510 downwards.
ACCGGGAAAGCCTCCGCAGGGATATAAGGCAACTCTCCATGACCGGACGTGACACCGAGCATCCTCCCGTTCTTGTCAAGCACCGTAGCACCTGACAACGGCTCCCCTGTGACAGAATCAGCCACAACAGCACGCCCTTCCTGTCCCATAACAGCCAAAGGAATGAAAACCAATAGCAAAAGCCCCATAACTCGTCGAGCCACCCTTCCCATATCTATCCCTAAACTATATACCTAAATATTTTGATGAAAATACATATACTTAAAAGTTTTAACGGAAACAAAGGTATGTATTTTCCTTAAACCGCTCCAAATCCTTAACCAAATTAAGCAATTGTTCACATCCCTAAACCATTATCCCCGTCACTATCCCCCCTCCACCTTCCCCTCTCCACCTTCCCCTCTCCACCTTCCCCTCTCCACTATTCCTAACCCCGTCCCGTTATCGAACGAGCTCGTTCGATAATTCCCATGCCATTACCTATTCGGCAAAGTAAAATCAATGTAATCCGATTCTGTAATACATTTTCCAGTTGCAGCATCTAAAATCTGAATGCGGAATTTTAAATCATGAGACGTCCCTTTTTTACAATGGAACTCTGAATAAGGTATAAATATATCAATATCGTCAGATACGTAATTTTGATTGATAGGCTTGGATATTGTATTTGGAGTTGCAATTACGTGACCATTAGAATCTCTATACTTATTATTTCCATCTTTTAACGGGTTTCTATACTTGTCATAAAAACAAGCTTTGATATCTAATCTTTTGTTAAGCATGTTATTAATGGTCACCTTAACACAGAAATTAATACCATAATCATTAGATTGGTATGTCCCTTCAGAAAAAATCTGAGCTATAATATCGGATGGTGAAAGTACATCATATTCTATTTTTATATCCTCAATAATTATTGAAGATGTACTTTTATTTAAAGATGTAGCAATTTTACTCTTATGCAAGTATTTCCACTCATCGGAGCCTTTTAATTGAATTAAAAAGTTGTTTTTGGTGTCCTTGGGGATGGCTATTTTACAGTTCCCATTATCTACCACATAAAAATTCTTGTCCGAACTTACCTCAGTAAACCAGTTTACTGCTTTATTGGAGTTGCTTTCTTTGAATTCTATCCAATAGTTCCCTTTTTTCTCAAAGTGTCCCCCGTCATAATAATATTTCAATCGGTTTTGTCTTTGGGCTTCTGATTCTTTACTTGGAAACATAAGTTTCCATTTGTTGGAGTCTTTCAGTTGAAACAGAAAATCGTTATTAGTACTTTTGGGAATAGCTACTTTAAATTGTCCATTATCTCCTACATAAAAATTGGCATCCGAACTAATTTCTTTAAACGAATTCACCCCTTTCGTTGGATTCTCGTCTTTATAATCGTACCATATGTTACCCTTTTTCTCAAAAAATCCCCCTTCATAATAATGCTTTTGTGCAAAAGAGTTGCTGATGGTGCAGATAGTGGTTAACAGAATTACAATCCACTTTTTATTTATCAGATATTTCATTACTCAATAGATGTATAATAAATTAATATTTTAACGGAACTATCTCTATGTTCATCTTATCAGTGATTAGAGTTGTATCGTTATACTCTTTTTCTATATATCTTACGGTTAAGGAAACGGTATCGCATCCTTTAGGTAAAATATTAAGTATTTCTCTGCTTATCAATATTTTACCGTCTATTGTATTCATAATGAAAGTAATATTCCCTTCCCCTAAATTATTGGTCATACCCTCAAAAAAGGAGAATTCGTCAATCTTCCATCCCACATTAAACGTAATATAATCCATCAATACAAAATCACCTTCAAAGATGGCTCTATGATCTTCTACTGACACCGGTAAGTTCTCCCCGTCATTTCTCACTGTGGCTGATTTAACCGAGGTGATGTAATCGGAAAAATTTTTAGCTTTGTATTTTGTTAGTAGATTTTTTGAGATGACAAAAATTTTGTTGTCATCTGACAGCACTTTCATTGCTTGCTTGTCGGAAGACCAGTTTATTTGGGCGGTTTCCTCAAACGAGTTTCCTACCTTAAGTTCTTTCCCGTTGATGTTAATGGACGGAGTGTTCAGTACTTTAATTTCAAATGTCCTGGCATGGACCATTTCAGCTAAAGCTAATAGCAGTGTGATTATAAATATTCTTTTCATCTTGGGTTAAGATTATGTTTGTATTTTATGATAATACCTAATATTGAGAAATATAGCGAAGGAATCAGAATATTAATATCCAACCCAAATGCTATATACAAAAATATAGCTATAATTGTCAAGATAGTCGAAAGTCCGATAAAAGATATTATAAAATCAAATGTCTTGGATTTTATTCGCCTAAGATATGGTATTGAGTCCCTGAGTGAAACACCCTTAATAGTCCAAAGTGAAATTGTAAAATACAATAATAATAAAAACACAATTTCACTGTAGGGTATCGAAAGGTCATCATTTACCAGCCCATAAAACGCGTTTATGTTGATAATAGGTCCCGAGATTTTTCCAAGATAAGTGTCGTGCATGTCATTTTCCGAGAAGTCACCTATCACCACAATCTTATTTTCAGCAAGAGAGATAACATCTATACCGGTGTCCAGAATATCACTCCCAAGATTATAGTATTGTTGTTGTGCAAAATCTCCGGATGCGGAATCTGCATTTAGTTTATTCCAGAGTTTAATTGGATGGCGAAGGACTATGCTTTTGTTCGCTAATCTTCCGTTGAACGAATAAAAACCCAAGAAGGAATGAACTGCATCACCATATAAATCCAAATACATTTGATAGGGAAGTGTAGGTTCTCCGTTTCGGATATATTCGTATTTAACGAAATTCGACTCTGATATATGGGTGGAATAATCGCTGTATCGGGCTTTGTCGGCAAGAATAGGATCAGCAAGCCGGAAGTTTTCGCTCTTGGATATAACTATATTTTCCACTTGTGAAATTACGGAATATAGCGTCGAATCGTTTTCTGTACGGTACTCCTCCGAGAAAGAAACATCTAAGATTATATATTTATAATCGGCTTTCTGTAACTTAGTTAGAAAATCATAAAGCTTTTTTCGGTCAGTGATGTCGATATTTCCTTTCGGTAATCCAAATTCATCCGTAACGTCTGCCAATTCGCGGTCATATGCTACATTTACAAGTAATAAATCCTCCGGAATATCCTCTTTGGGCGATTGGAAATATTGTTTCAGTTGTTCAAAATGCTGTCCCAATGTAGCATCCCCCACAAAAGAATATGGGAGATTATCCACAAAGTAACATAACAGAAACAACACCACCGCATTGATGGCTGATATAATCAAGGGTGACTTATTACGTCGTATTTTATTATATGTTTGTCGGAATATGTTCATTAGTCGAGTGCGTCAAGTAGTATGAATGCAGCCCAGTAGCGAGGATGGGTGTAGGGTTTTACTTTTATCTTCCGGGGCGTGGTTTCGTCCAGGATCTCGTTGCTGTGTTCTTTCCTGCGCTGTTGTGAGGCAGTTAGTCCGGAATCATCGTCTTCTGACTCCTCTGCTTCGTATTCCCGCAGATACTTCTGCGCAAGCACAAGTGATTCCCGCTTTGACTTACCCGAAAGGAAGTGTTCGTAGAATTTATTCATAAGCATCTGTGTGGCAGTATCGTCCACTTTCCACAGGCTCATAAGCAGGGTATTGGCTCCGGCTTTCTTGAATCCCCGCTGAAGCCCGAATACTCCGTCTCCGGTAATCTCTCCCAACCCGGTCTGACATGCCGACAGGACCACCATGTCCAGTCCTCTAAGGTCAAGTTCGGAAATCTCTTTTGCTGTGAGTATTCCGTCCTGTGCGTTTTCCGGCAACGGTTTTCCGGTCAGTGCGTTGTTCGCTCCCGTAAATAGCAGTCCGGAGCGTGTCAGGGCTTTATCCTCCTCGTAACGCGAAAGACTGTTGTCCCATGACTGAAGGAAATTAAGGCGGTTCATTCGCCTTGCTTCCGATTGTGTCCAGTAGAATCCGTGCGTCGCTATGTGCATTATACCTGTTTTCTTTCCCGACAGAGCCTTAAATGAACCCTCCGTGCCGTCAGTGCCTGTGTACAGATGTGATTTGATCATGGTTTGTTTCAGTGATCTATCTATGTTCTCCACTTCCGTCTGTGTTGCCGGCAGGTTGCTTGCTCCGGCTCTCAGATTCAGTGAATCGGCTAAGTTGAACAATGAAAAATCACGTTGAAGGTCAGGATATCGCTCAGAGTCATCTGCCATGGTCTTTACATCGCTGTCGTATTTCATTCCGCCGTATAGTGCCGCTTCACGGGGAGTGTTTTTATCCCTTATCACAGCCAGTTCGCGTGTGGATGACAGCCGGTACATGTTGTGGTGGTCGCAGATTAGCCCTTCTCTATCCGGTTCCGGCAATGACTCTATGGCAATATTGTACAGTTCTCCGGTCGGGGCGAAATATATGTTGTCGGCATTGGCTGTGTATTCGTTCAGCTTTCCCCATATCAATGAGCTTGCGTACTTCGAGGTGTAAAGGTCGGAACGGGAGAGTCCGTTGAGTTGTTTTTCCTCGAAGAGAGTAACCATCCGGGGACTGTCCATCTCGATTTTCAGTATATAAGCGGCATATACCACGCTGTCGGTTTCTGTGGGAAATGACACAAATTCTATCGCCACGTCCTTGGATTTCAGCTTCTTCTGCACATCCTTCCACCCTATGGTCATATTGTGCGTGAAATCACCGTACACTTTTGATTTCGCTAAAAGTGTGCGTTCCAGTCCCATTGCCACATTCTCCAATGAGTCGGTGTTCATATACCTCTCAGCTATCGGCTTTTCATAGAGCCGGTCAAGCATTCTTCGTGTAGTCCGGAGTTCATTGAACATGCTTATTGCCTCTGCATCGTTGCTCTCCTGAATAAGCCGCGAAAAGTCTATCTCGCTGTTTAGCAATATCCCCTTACCCATTAATGTCGCATCAAAGGCATTTCCGACCAACACCGGTGTCGGATACCGGGAGGAAAACTGATTGACGAGGTTTTCGTACCAATATTTATGAATGTTCCAAAAGTTTCTTCTTTCCGAACCGGTTAGATTTATCATCGTTTTTCTGACTAATTCTGTCCTTAGTTTATTAGTTTCTGTCGTATATGACTCCAGTCTATCGGAATTACAGTCTAAAAAGTTGTAATAGGCAAGATTTGAGACATGTTCGATATAGTTAGGATGTTCCTTGCCAATAGTTCGTTCTTCAATATTTAGTGCCTCGGTACTGAGTCTGATTGCCTCCATGAAATTACCCAATTTGGAGGTATAAAAAGCTAAATTGCTAAGCGAGATTGCATAGTCAGGATGTTCCTTGCCAATAGTTCGTTCAATAATATTTAGTGCCTCGGTTCCAAGTTTTATTGCTGCGTTGTAATTTCCTAGATATGAATTGTAGAGAGATAGATTATTAAGGTATCTACCATAAATGGAATGTTCTTTACCGATAGTTTGCTCAATAGTATTCAGAGCTTCTGTCGTTAGTCTAATCGCCTCGGGGTAGTTTCCTATATCTGCGATGTAACTAGCTAAACTCCCCAAAGAGTTGCCAAAAATGGGATGTTTTCTTCCAAGAGTTAGTTCATGGACGTTCAGGGCTTTAAAATTGGAATTAATAGCCTGATTGTAATCGCCTAATGCGAAATTATATAGTCCTATATAGTGCAATAATGTGGCATAAACAGGATCGTCCTTGCCCTTAGCTCGTTCTTGAATATTAAGTGCTTCTGTTGCAAGTCTAATCGCCTCGTGATATTTACCTAAATTGTAATTGTAAATGGATAAATTACCAAGGATATTTGCGTAAATAGAATGCTCTTTACCCAGGTTTTTTTCTTGAATATTCAGTGCTATATTAGCAACTCTTATTGCCTCCGCATAATTGCCCAAATTAGAATTAAAACTTGATAATTTATTAAGTGAGATTATGTAATCAGAATGCTCCTTTCCGATTGTTCGTTCTTGGATTTCCAAAGCCTCGGTTATGAGTTTTATCGCCTCTATATAGTTGCCCAAATAGAAGTTATTAGTTGCTAAAAAACTGAGGGTTGCAGCATAATCAGAATGTTCTTTACTGATTGTTTGTTCTTGGATATTCAGGACTTCTTTGCCGAGCCTAATTGCTTTGATATAGTTGCCGATATTTGAATTATCTGTTGCTAAATTAGAAAGGGCAATTAAGTAATCAGAATGTTCTTTTCCAATATTTCGTTCAATAATATCTAGTGCTTCCGTTTCAACTCTAATTGCCTCAGAGTAGTTGTGTGCCTGAGAATTATAGTTTGCGAGGACATTTAACAAGGTAACATAATTGGTATTTTCCTTTCCTAAGGTGGACTCTGTTATGTATAATGCTTCAGTAACAAGTCTAATTGATTCATTATAATTTGCCAAATTAGAATTATAAATAGCTAAATGGCTTAATGATATGATATAATCATAATTTTCTTTCCCGACGGTTTTTTCTTGAATCATAAGACTCTCAGTTCTCAGTCTTATTGCCTCTTTATAGTTACCCAAGTCAGAATTGTAGATTGCTAAATTATTAAGTGATGTAATGTAATCATAATTATCTTTACCTATAGTTATCTCCTTGATATTTAAGGCCTCTGTACCAAGAATAATAGCCTCGTTATAGTTCCTTAAGAAATAATTATAGTTAGCCAAATTATTCAGTATTGCAGCATAGTTACGATGTTGTTTTCCTATTGTTTGTTCCAGAATATTCAAAGCTTCTATACCATAACGAATCGCTTCTTCATAATTGCCTGAATCGGAATTATATTTTGCTAAATTGTTTAGGGATATAACATAATTATGATGCTTTTTTCCAATAGTTCGCTCTTGAATATTCAAAATTTCTGTTCCAACTTTTATTGCCTCATTGTAGTTTCCTATATATGCATAACCTCCACAGAGTTCTTGCAGTGCCAAAATATATTTCTCTGAGTCTTCGCCATAGTTAGTTAAGACTATATTACAGTATGTTTCAATATCTTTTATTCCATCATCTTGACCCGTTTGAAGTTTGGTCTGACCTAAATAGCTGACTGTATTTCCATACCACATATGCTTATCTCCAAGGATATTAAATTCTATTTCCGCACAAGAAGAAAAATATTCTATTGCTTTGGAATAGTCTTCTTGTTGGTAGCATTTAATGCCTAAATGGGAAAGGGAGTCGGATTTAACAGTCAATCTCCGGTCAATCGGCGTAAAGCAATAGAAATTGGGATCTATATTCTGTGCTGTCACTGTGTCACCAAGGTGGAAATGACAACTTGCAAGCCACATAGCAGAATAATCACGGCGATTGCTTGTTGAATCAAGCACTGCTTTGTCTATCCTGTCACTTTCTATAAATAGGGGAATAGCTTCTTCATATCTCTCTTGATTGTATAATTCAACACCTTTAGCAAATAAAGAATCGGATTTTGCCAAAGGCAGATCTTCCTGTGCATAAGTGATAATAGAGCACAGGATGGTCAATATAGAGAGAACGATTTTTAGGTGCATATTTAAAAGAGTTGTATTATATGCATTATCTCTGCGGTTTTGAAGGGACTGATCCGGTTGGAGTTGTACTCTTGTTTGTTGTCCCGAGTCCCAATTTGTTGATTGCTTCTTTTGACAATACTCCGGCAGGAGCTGATATAGTTGTTATAACCCAAGAGCGCGTTATCTCATCCCAATGTTGGGAGGAAACAGTTTGCCACACGGAGCTAAAGAAGTCATCGGAAGGAACTAATTTCTTACGCCTTTTTCTGTCAGCTTTCCAGTTCGCTCTATATTCAGGAGTTATACCACAAGTCTCTTTAATATCTATTTCAAGCTTGTATTGCCCGGTACCCCATATATTCTTATATCTCCCTGATCCGTCACGGTATCCCATATAAGAGCGCGGCACAATAAAACTTTCCCCAATGACGGCATATTTTGATGGCTCATCCTTGGGACGGATGTATTTTATAAATCCATTATTGTCAACGTCATCCTTTAATACAGGGATATTGATATTAAATTCTCCCAGTTGAGCGTCATTATGAAGCTCTATAGCATCGGTGAACCATGAAGAGGTTAGCTTGATATTCATAGAAAGATTAAAGTCCTTCCTTTCATTAAATGAAAATTCCAATGGCAGCTGTGTGTTAGGTAGATTGGAATGGACTGGACTGATAATCAGTGTGTCAAGCACAAGCTCAAATTTTGAATGGTTTACAATTCTGTTGAGTTTCGTCCTGTCGATATGGCACGAAACAAAAAATACTGTATCTTGTCCTTCCATCCTTAAACAGCCTATTCCATCAAAATTCATATTCAGTGGGTCTAATGCGCCAGCAGTGGAGGGTTTCCTGTAAAAATCCTTTACATCCTGTACCGAACAGATTTTGGTGGACCACACATTCTCAGCCTTGACCATATCTTCCCATTCCTTTTTTAACCGGGAATTTCGAGTGATGAGGTTGCCCAATGCGCTGACTCCCATGTCAATGAATGAGGTTACATACCCCGCACCTATTCCTTTGGCAGCTCCAAGAGTGGAATTAAGTAGGTCGACATCAAACCGCCTTGTATCATCTTGATTATCATTAATTCGCTGAATATCATCAGCGAGGTCTTCACTGGTGTAGATAAATGTTTGATATTCTATAGTTTGGCTCTTAATTGTTAATGAGGATGATATAATGGATACAATCAAGATTAATGTCCTGACGATTTTAACCTCGGTCAATGATTTTCTTTTTCTTGCAAGCATATTGATATAGATTTTAGTAAAAAGTTTACCCTCTTATCGGCGTGGATTAGAGTTATGAATCACTTGCAAAAGTATAAAAATTTTACGACAAATTAATTATAATCTGTCGTAAAACATAAAATTATAGGATTTGATGAGTGGAGGGTGGAGAGATGAAAGGGGAGAGAGAGGGGGAGGGGGATTATTTGGTGGGGGTGACGGGGAGGATGGTGCCGGAGGGGGAGAATTGGAGGGGGTCGATGCACACTTCGCGGTGGATTCCGGGAGCTTTGTCGGGCTGCACGAAGTCCTCGTTTATGCGGTGGTAGACTATGTACCACTCGTCAGTGCCGGGAACGTTGATTACCGAGTTGTGCGCTGTGCCGTAGATTTTCCGGGCTGGATCCTGGACGAGGATGTTGCACGGATCGGCAACTGTAATCTTACCTAACGGTGAGTCCGATGTGCCGTATGCCACATGGTAGTTGGGCGAACCGGTGTCGTCCACTGACCACATGAAGTAATAAGTCCCATTGCGGTAGAATGCATATGGAGCCTCGCGGAAGGCATACGTGTCGAGCGTGCCGCCCTCAGGAGTCATCACTGTCACTGTCTCCTTCTTTATGGACAGGAGGTCGTCATTTAGCTCTGCCCCCGCCATATATCCGTTGCCCCAGTAGAGATAGTATTTGCCCGTTTGCGGGTCTTGAAACACATCCACATCTATCTGCTGACC
>DAAL01000118.1:716-18672 GCA_001701065.1 Bacteroidales bacterium GP4 | reverse complement strand
GAGTTGTATGCAGCCATAGATTACAGATTGAATTACAACGGATGGTTCTGTATAGCTTTCTCGAGCGTGTCGGCAAGCGTGTCGCATACACCGTACATGTTTATGTGGGGTGGCGGTTTTCCCGGAGTCAATCCCACAATGAGTGATGCTATTGTCGAGAAATTCAATACATTGCCGGCAGGTCGGAACTGCGTAGGTGTCATTGTAATGGATTACTACAACAACAACGGACACGATGACCGTGCCCATATAACCGAACGAATCATAAATTCTAACTTTAGTACCGCTGCGGAAGCACCTTATCCTCTCGACCGCTTACACAGTGATCACGATTAAGAAGCTGTTAAAACGACTTCTAAATCTACCATCTATAATTCAAATGATTAAAGCTTCACATGAGGCTGTGCCAAAATAGGCACAGCCTCATATATGTTTTTAATCAGTGTATTTCAGAATTCCGGGTAATTCCGTGAACCCTATGGTGATGTAGAGCGAGCGTGCGCCATCGGTTGTTTCAAGCCAAATCTTGTCGCAACCTAATTGTTGCGCCTTATCAACAAGCAGGCGCACAATTGAATGACCGATACCTTTTCCCCGATACTCTTTGCGGACGTAGATGTTCATCAGGTAGGCGCATCGTCCTGAAGAATTATCGGGCGACGGCAATTCCTCCGTTAAGCATATAGCTCCGCATCCCACATCGGTGTCATCCATCTGCGCTATGACTGCTATGTGTGTGCCGTCAGCCACATGCTCACGATAATACTGGCGGTTTGCGACAAGCAATCTTTTAGAAGGTGTCACTCCAAACACATTTTCTATCACCTCCTTGCGCCAGTGCATCAAAGTGGGAATTGCTGTTGTCTCTCTTATTGTTACGTTCATTCCGGTGTCCCTTCCTTCATTACGACAGGCAACATTCTGTCATTGACTTTTCCGCGTCGCTTGAGCGGTATCTCCTCCATTTTCACGAAGAATTCCGGCACCATGAAGTCGGCAAGCGGTTGTGCATCCGGAAGATTGCGGCAACATCGCCGATATCATCTCAGTACTGTGGCTCATTATAATACCAACGGCAATATATTCGTTTGCATAGAACTTCGACATTATGGCGTTTGCCGTGACATCAAGCTCTCGGTATGTTACGGAACGTCCCTCCACCACCACAGCCAACGCATTAGGTTGGTGTGTGACCCATTGTGAAAATAGGTTGTATATAGTTCTTCGGTCCATTTTGTTTACGGTTTATAGAAACAATCAAAAATTTGTGCTATTTGTTCATTTGGACGATTAGAGAAGAGAGTGTGTTGTTCAATTACTGTAAAATTAGCATTAGGAACCGTATTTTGTTATAGACACTATGCGGCGGATATTTATTTTTATGCCGAAACTCTAAAAATGATAAGTGTATGTATAATTTTAATGACAAAGTAGCAATAGTAACCGAAGGAGATTCAGGAATATGTAAATCATAGATAGGTATTAAGAAATAAGAATAGGGGAAGTGGGATGGTGCGCCGTAATAAGCGCATCATCCCGCTTCTCTATGCATTATAGGATAGTTCAATATCGTTTTTTGAGATGGGCTTTTACCTGGTCGGCTATTTGCTTCATCCCTTTTAGGGTGGGATGTCCTGCTTTTTTGTCGATGTTGTCCAGCAGGATGTAGTCAACTCCGTAGCGGTGGCACATGTCGATTATCGATTCTGTGATTTCGGGTTTCAGTTCGGAGTTGATGATGTAGTGTATGGGAGTGCCGGGGTAGTACTTGGTCATGGTGTCGAGCATGTAGCATAGTGCCGGACGGAATGAATAGAGTTGTTCCGGAGTCCAGTCGGAGTACACGTATTCTCCGATAGGAGAGTTTGCCCAAGAGTCGTTGGTGGCTCCGAATATGAATATTTCGTCGGGAGAACCGAGATTTTTCATTCTTGCGATGAATGAACGACCTGAATAGTCTTCGCCATTGTAGCCGGTGTTACATATTGTTGAACCGGAGAAGGAGTTATTGGTGCAAAGCCGCCAGTTTTGGTCTTTTATAAGCCGGTGCCACCATGTCTGTGTGACATCGTTTACATCGGTAAGTTCGGGATTAGGCACTGTGAAATACCACAGGTAGTTAGTGTCGGGCACTACGTGACCTTGGAAAGTGGAATAGGAGTCGCCGAGGATTGATATACCTTTGCGGCTTTGGGCAGTGGCTGAGGTGACTGCCAGAAGAATCAAGCTTAAGAAAATTAATGTTTTTTTCATGTGCTGTTATTTAGCGTTGTTAAGTTTGCGTGTATGATAGAACAGTTGCAGGGAGTTGATGGTGTTTTGCCACGCAACATAAGCTGCCGGACCCACTGAAGCTATGGGATTCAGGTAGGAAAGTGCCATCCATATGGCAAGCACGGTGTTCTTCTGTCCCAATCCTTGTGCTCCCGATATTTTGTCGCCGTAGCGTCGTCCCACTTTTCGCCCCACATAGAATTGTCCGCAGCACATCAGCAGCGACACGAATGCTATCATGAGCATCTCGGGAATGCGGGATGCGGGTTCGGTCATTATAAAACTTACAGCGTTGCCCACCACGATTATAAGTGCCAATGCCCATATGTAGAATGAAAGCGACTGGTGGTTGGCTATCGCATCATGGACTTTCGGCGAAAATACTTGGAATAGGCAAGCGAGAGCCAGAGGTGAGAGTATGAGAGGGAACACGCGCGCGCTGATGAACAATGTCGATTCCCAAAATGTGATGTCGCCTGACGCTCCCATCCATGTGAATATGGTCGGCGCAAGCAGCGCGACAGCTACATTGCTGAACAACGAATATACGGCTATCAATGATATGGAGCCGCCAAGCATTCCGGTTATAACGGGAGCCGCCGTGGCAGTGGGGCAGAATACGCAGATGAACGCTCCTTGTGCCACATCGGACGAAAATGGTCTAATGACAAGATACACAGCAAGCGAACCCAATATCTGAATGGCAAGCAGTAACCAAATGAAGCGCGTTACCTTAAATTCGCTCACTTTCACTCTACAGAATGTGATGAGCAACATTATAAATATAAGATAAGGCGACAAAAATTTCACCATACCTATATAGTCATGAAAAAGTACTCCTATAAGCATGGCTATAGGAAGCATCCACGGCTTTATGGCTTGTCGAAAATGGGTAAAATTCATAATTCTTATCCGCAAACAATCTTTTAAGCTGTTTCCTTGACAAAGTTACGATATACTATTGGTACTGCAAAATTATTTTTCTTGACCGATATGTCGTCCTTTTAACGTATTTTTAGTGAAATATAGCCTTGGATGAGTCGTTTTAAGCAAAAATTTGCCTAAAAATAGTTTATATTTTTGAGTAAAGTAGCAAAATGTATATCATTGAATGACAATAATATAATTTGATAATAATTTATATATCGTTTATATTTTCGATTTGGGGTATAGACTTTTTGTTTGATACGTGTTAATTTTGTAAAGTGTAAAATGATTCAGTCTAATGTGATAATGTACTATTAAAAGGTTAGTATTGGAAAAACTAAGATTAGGGTAATTAATGGTAAGATTGTTTTAGGTTTGTTTAGTTATATGGTTAAGTTAAGTAGTCACTCGTGAGAGCGGCTCTTTTTTTTATGTGTCTGCCGCAACGGGAAGCACTACATGGGGTCAACATCGTAGTACACCTGAAGCGAACGGAAATCTTTGTTTTCCATGAACGACTCGTAGGTATGCCGGAGGATGTCCTTCACTTTCTTCATTGAGGCGTTTATTTCGATTTTCAGCATGATTTTTCTGATGTAGAGCGACTGCACTCTTCCCACATAAGGTTCTTCCGGTCCGAATACTCGGTTCCCGAACAGTTGGCGAAGTATCTGTGAATACTGTGACGCGGCTATTGTAAGGGTGGTTTCGTCACGGTGCTTCAAGTATATGTTGATGATGCGTGTAAAAGGCGGGTAGTTGAAGCGTCTACGTTCCTCCAGTTCGTGCTGGAAGTACCCTAAGTAATTATGTGCTTTTACAAATGCCAGTATGGGATGTGCCGGCTGTGATGTCTGTATCACTACTTTCCCCCGGGTGTTGCGTCGTCCGGCTCTTCCTGACACTTGTGCAAGCATGTTGAATGCACGTTCTCCCGACCGGAAGTCAGGAAAATTCAGCAAAGTGTCGGCGTTTAACACGCCCACTATGCTCACCTTGTCAAAGTCAAGTCCCTTTGTCACCATCTGTGTCCCTATCAGTATCTGGGCTTTTCCTTGGGAGAAGTCACTTATTATGTTCTCGTAGCCGTCCTTGTTGCGGGTGGTGTCAAGGTCCATGCGCAATGCCGGGATGTCAGGGAAGGTCATTGCCGTTACATTCTCTATGCGTTCGGTGCCGTAGCCGTACACTTCTATTGCCGGTTCCTTGCAAGCCGGACACATGGTGGGCATCTTGTAGGTGGCTCCGCAGTAGTGGCACACCATCTCCCCGGCACGGCGGTGATATGTGAGCGACACGTCGCAGTTTTGGCATTTCGGCACATAACCGCACTGTCGGCACACGATGACCGGAGCGAAACCGCGGCGGTTATGGAACAGGATTATCTGCTCCTTGCGTTTCAACGCCTCACGTGCCTGCATTACAAGAGGATAGGATATGGGACCTGTAAGACGTTGGCGATTCCGCTCCTCTTTCAGGTCGATTAGCTCTATATCGGGAAGTTTAACTCCCTCGTAGCGTTGCGACAGGGTCACTAATCCGTATTTCCCTTCCAGTGCTTTATTGTAAGTCTCTATAGCCGGGGTCGCGCTGCCTAACAATGTCTTGGCTCCATGCATGGATGCAAGCACAATGCCGGTGTCGCGTGCATTGTAGCGAGGTGCGGGGTCAAACTGCTTGTAGCTTGTCTCGTGCTCTTCGTCCACAATCACGAGTCCCAGTTTGCTGAACGGAAGAAACACCGACGACCTTGCCCCTAATATCACACACGGCGACGCATCGGTAAGTATTCTTTTCCACAGGTCCACGCGTTCATTGTCGGAGAACTTTGAGTGGTAAATTATGACCTTTTCCCCGAATACACGTTGCAGACGCATGGTAAGTTGTGTCGTCAAGGCTATTTCCGGCACAAGATACAGCACTTGTTCGCCTTTTTTAAGCACATGGTCGATGAGGTGTGTGTATATTTCGGTTTTTCCGCTCGATGTCACGCCATGGAGCAGGGTGATGTTCTTTTCCAGAAAAGAGGTGTGGATTTCGTTCAGTGCCTGCGCCTGCGCCTCCGACAGAGTGGGAAGGCTCCGTGTGGACACTCCCGAGTATTTGAACCGGTTTATCTCCCGGGTGAATATCTCTATTACTCCCTTTTGGGCTAAAGCTGCGGCTATGGCTGTGGATAGCCCGGTTGATTTAAGCAGTTCATTGCGTGACACTTCAAGCGATTGCTTCTCACGATGACGCTTGTTGAGAGCATCGATAAGGGCTATCAGCAATTGTTCCTGCTTCTTTGCGCCTTTCACTGCGTCGAAGGCTTTGTGCATAAGCTCCTGGTTGTTTCGGTCAATGGCAAGCCGCACAAATGTTTCTTTCTTCGGGCGGTAACGTTCCACGAGTTTTTCGGCTATGATAAGGCTTCCTTTCTCCACCATTCGGGAGATGGTGACTTCCACCGATGAAAGCCCTGACTTCCGCTTGATTTCGTCCACGCTCATTTTGCCGTTATGCGACACCTGCTGGAGTATAATCGCTTCTCGCTCAGTAAGCCGCTGCTCGATGCTTTCTTCATAGTCCGGGTCAACCTCCACAAATGTCTCGCTTTCCACTTTTAGCCCTGCCGGAAGTGCCGCTTTCAGCACATCGCCGGGCGGACACAGGTAGTACTGGCTTATCCAGTCCCAAAGTTTCAACTGGGGATGTTTGACTATGGGCGCAGTGTCGAGAAGTTCGGCTATCTCCTTCACTTCGTAGCCTTTAGGCTCTGATGAATGGATGGAAAGGACTATGCCGGTATAGAATTTCTTTTTGCCGAAAGGCACTATGACACGGTAGCCTATGCCTACTTTCCCGTCCATCATGGAAGGGATTCGGTAGGTATAGGTGCTATAGAGGGGAAGCGGCAGAAGCACTTCCGCAAAATGTGTTATTTCCGGTTGCATATGCCTATAACTGATAAACAACTTATAAAGTTACAAAAAATGAACGGAAAAATGCTTAACTTTGCACAAAGATTTATGAACCCGATTAGATATGAGATACTTAAGACTTATTGTGGCGGTTGTCGCGCTCCTTGGATATGTGCATTCCGAAGCATGTACCTCGGCTATTGTCAGCGGTAAACGCTCCGCCAACGGGCGCGCGCTTCTCTGGAAACACCGTGACACTGACCATGAAAATAATTTTGTGGCATCAGTGAAGTCCACCGTTCCGGGACAGTATGACTACGTGGCGTTGTTCAATGCCGGCGATTCGCTCCTTGCCGAGGCATGGACCGGCTACAACAGGGCGGGATTTGCCATCATGAACACCGCTTCCTATAATCTGCGCCCTGACACCGCTTCTTATAAAGATAAAGAAGGTGTAGTTATGACCGAGGCGCTTAAAATGTGTGCTTCGCTTGCCGATTTTGAAAATCTGCTTGACCGGATGCCGAAACCGCTTGGTGTGCAAGCCAATTTCGGTGTCATCGACTCCGCCGGCGATGCAGCTTACTACGAAGTGACTGACGACACCTGGCGCAAATACCCTATGTCGGATTCCGAGGACGGCGTGCTTGTGCGCACCAACTATTCTTACTCCGGAAATTCCGCGGACGGTTACGGTTACATCCGCGAACGGAATGAGTGCTATCTGCTTGAACCTTATAAGGGCAAACTGTTTACTCCGGCTGATTTCACCGAAGGCTTTTCGCGCAGCTTCTACCATAGCATGATGGGAAAGGACATGCTGGCTGAGGGAGGTACGTCGTGGCTTGTGGATCAGGATTTCATTCCCCGGTCATCCTCTTCGGCATCCATAGTCATAGAAGGCGGTAAGGATGGCGGCGAACCGCGCATGTGGATAGCCATAGGTTATCCGCCGTGCAGTGTGGTGGAACTTGTGACTATCGACAATGTGCCTGCCGATCTTCAACCTGACCCTTCGACCGGGCACAGTCCCCGATGTGATGAAGTGCTGGCACGTAAAAGCCGGGTATTTCCCATCAAGCGGGGAAGCGGACCCCGTTATATCAATGTCGAGACTCTTAGACATTACAATGATTCTTGTCGTAACGAAAGTTTAAAAGTGTACAAAGCCAAATATTAAACATCCTCTAAAATGAAACCAATGATTACTACAATCGCGTTGCTTGTTATATCCAACATATTCATGACCGTGGCATGGTATGGTCATCTTAAACTGCAAAGCAGCGGAGTATCGACCAACTGGCCGCTATATGTGGTTATTCTTATCAGTTGGGGCATTGCTCTTGTGGAATATTGCTTTATGATTCCCGCCAACCGCATAGGATTCAGCGGAAACGGCGGTCCATTTACTCTTCTTCAGTTGAAAGTGATTCAGGAGGTGATTACTCTCATGGTGTTCACTATCTTCTCGCTATTGGTGTTTGAAGGCACAAGCATACGCTGGAACCATATCCTCGCCTTCCTCTGTCTCATCGCCGCCGTCTACCTCGTCTTCATGGACTGACATTATTCGCCAATTTTCCGCGGCTTAAAGTCCAAGCGTTAATAAAACCTCTTTGCACTCAAGAGCAAAGAGGTTTTACATTTTTTGTAAGCTATAGCTTGGATTGATTTTGCGTCTTTTAATAATAATTATGTTTAATTATTATACATTAACTTGGGGGAGGGGGGGGGTATATGACTAACTTTGTAATTGATAAGGCTTTTATCTTTCGAGGTTAGGTTTTTATCGTTAGTACTAATCATTAAAATTTACTGTTATGAGGCTGCATTTCTTGTGCCGGTGGTGCTTGTTGCTGATGGTGTTGGCGACAGCTATAACATCTTTTTCACAGACAAGGGCTTTGATTATACTCCTTGATGACAACACCAATAAAGTTTATCCGCTTGACATGTCTCCGAAAATCCTACTGGAGAATGGGAAAGTTATAGTGGTGTGTGGTGATATGCGATCGGAATATACACCCGATAGAATAAAGGGAGTGAGAACAGGTATGGCTGATGTGAGCGGTATAAATTCTACGTACTCCAATCAATTAAGTATAGTTGCCTCCGGTGATGATGTGGACATAGTCGGCGCATATCCGGGCGATAAAGTGACATTGTGTGATATCGCAGGAAAGAATTTATTCGTAGGTCGCATTTCCGGCGACGGAACTCTAAATATAGATATAAGACATCTTGTTTCCGGAACTTATATAATCCAAGTGGGGACGTTCAGTCATAAATTTTTAAAATAGGTATGGTTATGAAAAGATTTCTGTCCTTTATATTATTGACAGTGGCGGTGTGTTATGTGTCGGCTCAGAATCTTTGGGTTACTTTGGAGGATGAAAACTGGTCGGGAATAAACTCCATAGAATTTGTTCCCATAGGTGACGGCACTGACTGTAAGGTTGTTATGCATGGTCCCGATGGAGTGGATGTGTCGAGAGATTTGTTTGGCAATTGGCTCTATATCACTGATCTTACTGTAGAAAGGAATGCTTTGGAGGCTCTTTATAAAGCTCTTGACGGTGACAACTGGGCGAATAATACTAATTGGTGTTCTGATAAGCACCCTTCTGAATGGTATGGAATACGTGCTAATGAAGGTCATGTGTGGGAACTTGAATTGGTTAATAACCGACTTAAAGGTGTGTTGCCTGAGGAAATAGGTGATTTAAACTATTTAAGATGGTTTAATTTGAGTACTGACGCTTCTCCGGATCATAATGTGATTACAGGCTCTATCCCTGAAAGTATAGGCAAACTCACCAATCTTACTTATTTGAGTCTTATGCAGAACCGAATCTCGGGAAAGATTCCGGCTTCCATAGGAAATCTGAAAAAACTGGAGAGTCTGTGTTTGATGGGTGCTGTAAATTTTGAAACCGGGGAGTTTTTCTCTGATGACAATTATCTCACCGGTGAAATTCCCGAAGAAATCTTTAATCTTAGGGATTTAAAAGATTTGAATCTGTCGAACAATAAACTCTCCGGAACATTACCCTCATCCTTGAAAGACATCCCTCTTACTATAATCGAGTTGGGTGCAAACCAGTTGACCGGACCAATCCCGGAACTTAATTTCAGTAATTATGTTAATATACATCTGCAAGGCAACCACTTCACTTCAGCACCACCGAATCTTGTCGAGGCTCTTGATAATACATCCTTGTGTGAGTTCTGGATTTCCAAGAATGATATATCTGAAACCCTGTCGTCGGATGTTGTGGCGCATAAGCGATTTCCTGCATTTGCTCCTATGCTGTTGGATGCTCAACATGATGGATATGGCATCGATTTGCCCGACAAGACTCTTCCTGCTGTCCGCTATTCCTATCCTCTTCTTGACGGAAAAGGAAAAATTAATCTTGGCGAAGAATATTCTAAACATGAGTATACCGTATTGTTCCGATGGGCGGAATGGTGTCCGTCATCAAAGAGTGTTATGCCGCTTATGACAGAACTTAAGAAACGATATGCCGACTCCGATGTGGAGTTTATCGGAGCATATGGCGGAGGTGAGGAAAGTGCCCGTTGCCAATTTATGAGTGAATACGGACTGGACGAATGGATTAATTTCAAAGAGTTGAAGTCAGAAGGTTCTATGTTCAGTGTCAGCGATGATACTCCTCTGTGGAGGAACTGGATGGGTTACGCTACCCCATTTGTGGAGGTGGTGGACCGAAAAGGGAATATCGTTTTCTTTACTGATGGGGAAGGGTTTTACTCTCGTTTACCCATGGCTCATAGAACTGTCATGAATGTGGAGCCATTTCTTGAATCAGTGCTTGGCGGAGGGTTGAAGCCTTATGAATCAACTGATTATTCGGCTGACGGCACGGTTGAAACGCTCCAAAGGGCCGTTTCCGGCAACGGAATCGACATCATCTTTCTCGGTGATGGTTTCTCTGACCGGCTTATCGACGACGGCACTTACAAGAATGCCGTGACAACGGCATTGGATGCGTTCTTCAGCGAAGAGCCTTATGCAAGCTATCGTGACTGGTTCAATGTCCATATGGTCACCGCAGTATCCAAGAACGAAGGTTATCATAGTTCAGGCGAAACTGTATTTGATGGTTACTTTGGTGAGGGTACAACTGTCGGCGGTAATGACGAGAAGTGTTTCAGTTATGCTAAAAAAGCAATAGATGCATCGCGAATGGATAATGCAACCATTATAGTGCTGATGAACTCATCACGTTACGGAGGCACATGCTATATGTATTATCCTAATCCCAAAGATGAACAGCTATTTGCTTCCGGAGCATCTGTGTCGTATGTCCCGATTGGTGCATTGGATGAATCATTTAAGGGAGTGCTACGACATGAAGCTGGCGGTCATGGTTTCGCTAAGCTTGCCGATGAATATTTCTATGATTATATGGGTGAGATTTCGCAGGACGTGAAGACTGCTACCATGTGGGAAATGGAATACAATAACTGGTACGCTAATGTGGATTTCACTGATGACCGCGCTCAGGTGAAATGGAAGGAATATTTGGTGGACAATCGCTACGAAAATGAGCCTTTGGGGGTGTTTGAAGGAGGGCTAACCTATCCCACCGGTGTATGGCGTTCTACTGACGCTAGCATTATGCGCTATAATACTGGAGGCTTCAATGCTCCGTCCCGAGAAGCGATTTATCGCCGAATTCAAGGACTCTCGCAAGGTCCCGGCTGGTCGTTTGACCGTGAAAAGTTTGTGGAACAGGATTTAAAGAACGTCACACGTAAAGTGATGAAAGATAATCGTAAACGCGTTGCCAAGATTAAAGAGCAACCGCGTCACACTCCACCTGTTGTGATACGTCATTCATGGAATAACATGGAGAAGTAAGCGGCAGGATTGGCATTGGCATGTACACCCTCGCTACGGATTGTAGATGAAATTCCGTAGCGGGGGTGCTTTTTGCTATGTTTGAAGTTAGGATTGGGGGCGAGAGAGGATTTCGAAGAATTCGACGTGGATTTCCGTCACGGTGTGTTTGATGGTGTTGCGGTCTTCCCATGTGCGGGTGCGCAGTTTCCCTTCGATGTACAGTTTTGTGCCTTTGCGGATATACTTTTCAGCAGTCTCAGCAAACTTATCCCACATGACAATGCGGTGCCATTCCGTAAGCTCCGGAATCTGCACTCCTGCACTGTTGGTGTATCCGCCTTCGGATGTCGCCAAGGAAAAATAAGCACGCGGACGTTTCCCTTCCAAATATTGAAATTCGGGGTCCCTGCCTACATTTCCCACGAGGATAACTTTGTTGACTGACATAACTGCTGTTGACGTTTGGTTTTTATTATCGGGTAGTCGAGGCTTTAAGCCCTTCAATCACCGAGGTTGTGAATCCATGGGCTTCCATGGCGTTAAGACCGCGGATGGTGATGCCGCCCGGAGTGGTTACTTTGTCAATCTCCGCTTCCGGATTAGCTCCGGTAGCGCGAAGTAGTTCAACGGCACCTTCGAGGGTGGCAAGGATGTATTCCTTGGCTTTGTCGGGGTATAAGCCGAGTTCCACGCCTCCTTCGGTTGCTGCGCGCACGTAGCGCATGGCGTAGGCTATGCCGCATGAACATAGTGCCGTGGCAGCGGGAAGAAACCGCTCATCGATAACAGCGGTCGAGCCTACTTGGTCAAATATCGACTGCACTTTCTCAACCTGTGCCTCAGTGGCGTTGTTGTGGCAGATAAATGTCATGCTTTTGCGCACAGTCATTGCGGTGTTGGGGATTACTCTGAACAGAGTTCTTGCCGATGAGTAGCGTGACAGGAAGCCTGACATGTCGTCGATCGAGATGCCTGAAGCAAGCGACACTATTATCTGGTCACGGAATGCTACCATGGGCGCGATTTCTTCCAGGACTCCCGGAAGAATCCACGGTTTTACGGCGAGTACTATCACGTCGGCTCCTTTTATGCAGGTGCAATTGTCGGTGCAAGTGGCGATGCCGGGGCACTCATCCGCAACCTTGTCGAGGGTGGATTGATGAGGTCCGCTTAGCCGTATATCCTGCGGAGTCACGAAACGGGAGGAAAGCACACCCTTTATAAGTGCGCTTCCCATGTTTCCTCCGCCTATTATGCTTATTTTCATTGTGCGAGGAGCATTTCTTTGAATTTTACGATGAACTCTTCCGCTTCCTCATGAGTGAGGGTGAGCGGCGGCAAGAGTCGGATTATATTGGTGGATGCCGCGCCGGTGAATATGTGGGCTTCGTGCACGAGCTTGTTGCGCAGGTCCTTGGTGGGGTAAGGCATTTCAATGCCTATCATCAAGCCTTCGCCGCGCACCTCCTTTATGCCGGGTATCTGACGAAGTTCTTCGAGAAGATAGGCTCCCACTTCGGCTGCGTTCTGCACAAGGTTTTCGGTGCGGAATATGTCGAGCACCGCGATAGCCGCCGCGCAAGCGAGGTGATTGCCTCCAAAGGTGGTGCCGAGCTGTCCGTAGTGCGGCACAAACTCCGGCGAGATAATCACACCTCCCATGGGGAATCCATTGGCGATGCCTTTAGCCACGGTCACGATGTCGGCGCGAATGTCGGCATGTTGATGGGCGAAAAATTTACCGGTTCTGCCGTAGCCTGACTGTATTTCGTCGAGTATCAGCACCACATTGTGGCGGCTGCACTCGTCGCGCAGGTCCTGAAGGAATTCAGGCGAGGGGATGCGTATTCCGCCCACACCCTGGATGCCTTCTATTATCACCGCTGCAACGTCGTCTTTGGCAAGTTCTTCCCTCACAGCCTCGATGTCGTTGAGGGGGAGGAATGTTACGTGTCCGTTGTCATTGATGGGAGCCACGATGGCAGGATTGTCAGTGACTTCCACCGCCGCCGAGGTTCTGCCGTGGAATGCCTTGCTGAATGCTACCGCACGGCTCTTGCCGGTGTGGAACGAAGCGAGTTTAAGAGCGTTTTCGTTGGCTTCAGCCCCCGAGTTCACGAGGAAAAGCTGGTAATCATCGTAGCCCGACATTTTGCCGAGACGGTCGGCGAGCTCCTGCTGGAGAGGGTTGATAACGGAGTTGGAGTAGAACATCAGTTTGGCTGCCTGCTCTCTGATGGCACGCACGAGGGTAGGGTGGCAATGTCCCACCGACACCACTGCGTGTCCTCCGTAGAGGTCGAGGTATTCGATGCCTTTTTTGTCATAGACATGGCATCCTCTTCCCTCTACTATCTCTATATCGAATAATGGATATACGTTGTATAAATTCATAAGAATAGTTTTTTAGAATGCTGACGGCTTAAGCTGCAATCCCACACGTTCATGAAGTCCGAATAGCAGATTCATGTTGTGTACGGCTTGTCCTGACGCACCCTTCACGAGATTGTCGATGACGGAGGTTATGAGCAGCTTGCCATCCACTTTATCAAGATGTATAATGCACTTGTTGGTATTGACCACATCCTTCAGGTCAGGAGCTTTGTCGGTGACGAAGGTGAAGTTATGGTCTTCGTAGAAGTCTTCGTAAAGCTTTTTCACTTCGTCCAGTTCAACGGGGCAGTCAAGATATACTATCGCCATAATGCCTCGTGCGAAACATCCTCTCACCGGAATGAAGTTGATGTCGGCTTTGAAGCTCGACTGCAGTTGAGTGAGCGACTGGCGTATCTCGGCAAGGTGCTGATGCTTGAACGGCTTGTAGATGGACACATTGTTGTTGCGCCATGAGAAGTGGCTTGTGGCTGAGGGCTTCACTCCCGCGCCTGTGGAGCCGGTGATGGCTGTGACATGGATAGGTGCATTGAGAAGCAGATTTTTAGCCAATGGCAGAAGGGCAAGCTGGATGGCTGTGGCGAAGCATCCGGGGTTAGCCACGTGCTTGGCTCCGCGCACAATGCGCTTGCGGTTTAGCTCCGGAAGCCCGTAGATGAAGTCGTGCGATTCGTCCTCGATGCGGTAGTCGGTTGACAGGTCGACTATGCGCAATTCATCGGGAATCACGTGGCTGTCCATGAATTTCTTGGTGTCACCGTGGGGTGTGCAGCAGAAGAGCACGTCGATTTCATCCAATGGGTTGTCGGCAGTGAACTTCATGTCCAGTTCGC
Source organism: Bacteroidales bacterium GP4 (assembly GCA_001701065.1). Taxonomy (GTDB): domain Bacteria; phylum Bacteroidota; class Bacteroidia; order Bacteroidales; family Muribaculaceae; genus Muribaculum. Next base: position 4,471 of record DAAL01000118.1, on the reverse strand, counting down.
CTATTAATCCTTGGTGTACCGAGGTGATGTCGTTACCGGCGTTGCTGGAACTGTTCACCCACTTTATTTCCACATCGGGATGATTCACGAGAAGACGGAGTAGTTCACCGGCTGTGTAGCCTGCGCCTCCTATTATACCGGCTTTAATCATGCTTCGCGGGTTTTGTTGTTACGTTCTTGTACTGAATAATATATTTTCATCTGATTTCCGAGAATTCGTGTGAATCCCTTGATGTCGTCGGCAGTCCAGCCGCGGGATATCTCGCCGTATTCTCCGAAGTTGGTTTTCATCAGGTCAAAGTCGCTTTCCACTCCCACAAGGATGTAACGGTAAGGCTTGAGGTCGACAATCACACGTCCTGTGACGTTACGTTGCGAGGATTCGAGGAAGCGTTCGATGTCGCGCATCACCGGTTCAAGATACTGCGCTTCGTGGAGGAACATTCCGTACCATGTGCCGAGCTGGTCTTTCCAGTACTGCTGCCACTTGGTGAGGGTGTGCTTCTCCAGCATCTTGTGGGCTGCGAGAATCACCATGGGCGCACCCGCTTCAAATCCCACTCTTCCTTTTATGCCGATGATTGTGTCGCCTATGTGCATGTCCCTTCCAAGTGCGTAGGGAGCCACAATCTCCTCGATTTTCTGTATTGCTTTCACCTTGTCGGGGAACGGAACGCCGTTTACAGCCGATATCTCGCCTTCCTCGAAGTCTATGGTCAGGCGTGAATCCTCGGTAGCGGTCATCTGGTTGGGATAAGCTTCTTCGGGAAGGGTCTCGTTGCTGTGAAGAGTCTCTTTGCCTCCCACTGAAGTGCCCCAAAGACCTTTATTGATGGAGTATTCGAGTTTTTTGAAGTCAGCCACATAGCCGTGGTTCTTCAGGTACTCTATTTCATACTCGCGGGTGAGGTTCATGTCGCGAGTAGGGGTGATGATTTCGATTTCGGGAGCGAGAATCTGGAATGTTATGTCGAAGCGCACCTGGTCGTTGCCCGCGCTTGTGCTGCCGTGAGCCACATATTTGGCTCCTATTGACTTGGCGTATTCAATAATGGCGATAGCTTGGAAGATTCGTTCCGAGCTTACTGATATAGGATAGGTGCCGTTGCGCAGAACATTGCCGAAAATCATGTAACGGATGCTCTTGGCATAGTATTCCTGGGTGATGTCAAGTGTGGCATGGGCTTTTGCGCCGAGAGCAAGCGCGCGCTCTTCGATAGCCTTAAGCTCTTCCGGGGAGAAGCCTCCGGTGTTTGCGATAGCGGTGTACACTTCGTAGCCGCAGTCCTCGGACAGATATTTTACTGCAAAAGAGGTGTCGAGACCTCCACTGAATGCCAATACTACTTTTTTCTTGTTACTTTCCATAATGTATATACATAGGTTGCGGAGCGGCAGTTAGCCCTCCATGTTGTTGTGTTGATTATTTAATTCGGGATGAAAACGGGTTTCTGACGGGTCGTAAAGTAAGCCTGTGCACAGGCACTTGTGACCGCCGTTGCGCTGCAGGATGTCGAAATTCACGCAGCTTTCGCATCCTCGCCAGAAAGCGGGGTCGTCAGTAAGCTCGTCGAATGTCACCGGGCGGTAGCCGAGTTCAAAGTTCATTTTCATCACTGCGGCACCTGTGGTGAGAGAGAATATTTTGGCGTTGGGGAACCGTTCCCGTGAAAGCTCGAAGATTCGTCGCTTGATTCGAGATGCAAGTCCTATCCCACGGTATTTGTTTGCTACGATAAGTCCTGAGTTCGCCACAAACTGCTTGTTGCTCCAGGATTCAATATAGCTGAATCCGGCAAATTCACCGTTGCACAAGGCTATTACCGCCTTGTTTTCGAGCATCTTTTGTTTTACATAGTCGGGAGAACGCTTGGCAATACCTGTTCCGCGCACTTTGGCGGCGCGGTTGATAGTGTCAAGAATCTCTTCGACATAGCGGGTGTGCTCTTCACCTGCTACGATAACTTCAATTGAAGATGGATCTATTGCCATTATTATATAAGAGGATATTATTAATATTTGTCAATGACAAATCTATTGGGGATTCACATAAATTTCTTTCGGGCTTCTTTCAGCACATCGTCGGGCAGGAAGCCGTTGAAGTAGTCAAACAGTTCGGCTCGTGGAATGCGCTCGTCTATTACAGCCATCACCGTGTCGGCACCCGATATTGTGCCAAGGATGAGATGGCAATCGAGCTGGTCCAGGTCGTAGGCAAGACCGCTTGCGTATCCAAGACGAGTCTTGAACAGCATGAGGTTGCCTGAGAATGCCACTGAAGTCACTCCATAATGCACCCCTGACTGGGTGGTTGGAGGAATCGGTTCAAAAATTTCGTCGACCGGGAGGTCGCCGGGTTGATTCACCACATAGCGGTATGCCCCTAAGTCAGTGGCTACTTTTGTTGCCCGGATGGCTTTGAGGTCACGCGACAAGGTGGCTTGAGTTACAACGAAGTCACGTGCGGCGAGCATCCTTGACAGTTCTTCCTGGCTCCCAATGTAGTTGTTGTTGAGTATTTCCAGAATAGATTGGATGCGTTTCTTTCTCTTGCTCATATCTTGAAATTTTTGTAGGCGTTGCATTCTGCTGCCTTCTGTCCTTCTTAATTCAGAATACCGATGCAAAAGTAGGAATAATTATTGAATTAGTGTGTATTTTTATACAAAAAAATGCATTTCCCATTGCGAAATGATGATATTATAGACGAAATGAGATAGAACTAAAAAGGAGGAGCGGTTTTTATGCCGCTCCTCCTCTTACAATTGTATAGGGTTATTAACTGATGGTTACGCTTTGGACTGGCTGCGTTTGCGCCAAAGTGCGGTCATGTCCTCAAGACTCTTACCCTTGGTTTCAGGGACAAGACGATACACGAACCATGCCGCTACTACGCAGATGATACCATAAAGCGCATAAGCGAACATGTGTCCGAACTTGTCGCCCATTTCGCCCAATTGCATGTTGTACATGGGCACAAATGTACTTGAAACAATGAAATTGAATATCCACTGGAACGCTACAGCCACGGCAACAGCTGCGCCACGGATGGTGTTTGGGAATATTTCGGCTATCAATACCCAGCATATCGGTCCCCATGAGAACATGAATGATGCCGAGTAAATCATGATGCTTACTACCGGTACAATCGGGGGAAGTGATACGAGATTGGATATTGCCACACCGAAAGCACCGACAGCCATACCGAGTGAGCCCCATATGAGCAACGGTTTACGTCCGATCTTCTCTACTGTGAACACAGCCACAAGGGTAAACGCTATGTTTATGATGCCCATGATGACTGTCTGCACCATCGGGTCGCCCATGTGCATAGAGTCAAATATACGGGGAGCATAGTAAAGCACTGCGTTGATACCCACAGCCTGCTGGAACACCGAAAGCATGACACCGATGAAGATGACCATGACACCGAATGAGAAAAGTTTCTCGCTCTGTACCTCCACGGTCGACTTGATGTCGGCGAGGACTTGGCGCGCACGGTCTATACCGTTGATGCGTGCAAGCACCATAAGTGCTTTCTGGTCTTCGTCGATAAGAGCAAGATAACGCGGCGACTCGGGGATGAAGCACACCAAAAGGATGAATAAGCCGGCTACGAAAGCCTCGCTGCCGAACATGTAACGCCATCCGTGAAGTATGGTCCACTGGTCGGAAGCAGAGCTTACCTGATATACAGTCTCTCCGATTTTGTTGATAATCGGCTGAGTGTGTTCGCCGAGGATAAGGAAGTTGAC
>DAAL01000118.1:0-693 GCA_001701065.1 Bacteroidales bacterium GP4 | reverse complement strand
GCAAACTGGTTCCAAGAAACCAATGTGCCTCTAAGGCGCGAGGGAGCCACTTCGGCTATGTACATAGGGCAGATGGCGGATGCGAGTCCCACACCTATACCTCCGAGGATGCGGTAAGCGTTGAACGCAAGAAGAAGGTTGAATGACGGTTCGCCGTAGTCGAAAAGGATAGCTTCGGGATAGTAGGATCCGAGAGCTGACACCAGGAAGAACACTCCGGCTATGATCAGGGACTTTTTACGTCCGAGGTGTTGAGCGAAAATACCGGATAATGCACTACCGATAATACATCCCAATAGCGCGCTTGAGGATGTTATTCCATGGATTACATCGGTATATACGAAATCCTTTGCTCCGAGGAAGAATGCTTGAAGTCCTTTTTCTGCGCCTGATATTACGGCGGTGTCGTAACCGAACAGAAGACCTCCGATCACAGCTACGAGCACTATTGAGAACAGGTAAGCTTTACTTCCGTGTTTTGGATAGTCCATAATAGAAACAATAGATTGGTTAAGAAAATTGCGATAAAAGCAAGACACCTCGGAAGAGCCGTTCGAGGCTCCCCGAAGTGTCAGCATCTGTTTATCTTGTAATTGTCAACGTAGCTTGAATATTAGCAGTACATAGCGATGATTGCTTCGTAAAGCTCCTGCTTGCCGCTGGTCTGTCAACGGCGGTACTAACTTCGACGCT